>URWR01000043.1 GCA_900551595.1 uncultured Coriobacteriaceae bacterium | reverse complement strand
TTTACCATTGATACAACCACCGATGAGGCTGAGCGTATCGCTCGGGCACTCGAAAATGTTCCAGAAACCATGTCAATCGAGAAAGACGAGCAAGGTTATCCGGTTGAGCATGAGGATGGATCTGAAGAGGGTGTATCCGAGGAGGGAGGCGAGGCTCGTTGAAACCATGCGAGCCCATGCCTGCAGAGGTATTTGAAGCGCAGATCGCAGCGTTTGACGAACTTGCTCATGAGATTGAGCAAGCAACAACAATTGCGCTCTGCGCTCATACAAACCCTGATGGTGATGCACTTGGATCGGTGCTTGGTTTAGCTCGTATCATTCAGCATCGTTGGCCAGGCAAACGAGTTGCATGCCTTTTGGCTGACCCTGATCCAGTGCCACGTCTCTATCGCTTTTTGCCAGGGGCCGATACTTTTATACATGTTGACGAGTATGTCGAAGATCCTGATTTATTTATCATGGTCGACTTACCGCATCCATCTCGTCTTAATGAAGCTCGTAGTCTTGCTGAACAGGCACATCATCTTGCTGTAATCGACCATCATCCTCAGGTTGATAAGGTGGCAGAAGTTTCTGTCATTCGTCCAGAGGCTGCTGCTACCGGTGTTATCGTTGCCGAATTTGCACTTCATCTTGGGCTTGAGCTTGATGAAGATCTTTCTCAGTGTTTGATGTGCGCTATTGTTACCGATACCGGTCGTTTCCAATATCAAAATGCCGATGCAGAAGCATTTGAGATTGCAAGTGTGTTGGTAGATGCTGGGGCTGATCCGAGTGAAATATCTCTGCATGTATATCAGAGTTTCCGCTTGGAATACCTTCATCTTCAGTCGATAGTAATGGGCAGGATCATCACGTTTGATGAAGGGCGCGTTGCCTATAGCTATGCTACACACGCCGATCTTGAGCGTACTGGAGCCCATCCTGATGAATGCGATGGTCTTATCGATATAGTTCGTTCTGTTGAGGGCTCTGAGGTTGCTCTCTTTCTCAAAGAAGCGGGGGATGGCACGGTTCGTGGCAATCTCCGTTCAAAGGCGGACTGGGATGTTTCCCGAGTGGCTCGAGCGCTCGGCGGGGGAGGTCATAAGGCTGCTGCTGGTTTTACTGCGCGGGGAAGCATTGATGAGGTTCTTGCTACCGCTTTACCATTGCTGCGCAGTTTGCTCGATGGGAGTTTGTCGTGAGGCGTGGTCCTTCTCCGATCAATGCACTCTTTGCTCTTGATAAACCTACAGGTATGACAAGTCACGATGTAGTGTCGCGTGTGAGGCGCGTGTTGGGCACCTCTCGAGTTGGCCATGCTGGAACTTTGGATCCTGCTGCTTCAGGTGTACTTGTCATTGGTGTTGGACAGGCGACCAAACTTTTGGGTCTGCTGACGCTTGATCGCAAACAGTATAGAGCTACGTTTTCTCTTGGCGTGCAAACAACGACCGATGACGCTGAGGGAGATAGCATACAAACCGCTCCAGTTTCACCTGAACTACTTTCATACCCTAAAGCTTCAGAAGAGGTGAAGGGTCTGATTGGAGAACAAGATCAGGTTCCACCGGCGTATTCAGCTGTTTCGGTTGGTGGGAAACGCGCATATGCTGTGGCGCGGGCGGGACAACAGATAGAACTTCCTTCTCGTCATATTCAGATTTTTGATGCCAAGCTTGTAGATATCGATCCAGAACAAGCTACATGGACACTCGATTTGGATGTTTCCAAGGGAACTTACATTCGAAGCATTGCACGTGATTTAGGTCAAAAGCTTGGTTGCTTTGCTCATGTGACTAACTTGCGTAGGTTGACCTCGGGTTCTATCAGTCTGAAAGATTGCCTCACACTCGCAGAACTTGAGGCCGATGGCCTTGCAGCTATTCGTACTCATTTACTTGATCCAGTGGAAGCACTTGAGCTTTTCTCGTATGAGCTTGCTGATAATGAGTGCAAACCCGTTATGCATGGGCGTCCATTTGTGCCGCAGTTTAAGCAAGGTTATTCAAATAACACCAAGATTGCCCTAACGTATAAGGGCGGACTAGCTGGCATTTGGCGTTATGACGGCACATATGTGCGCTGCGATGTAAACTTTCCTCAGGCAATTGAAGGAGTGTGCGTTTGACCACCTTTCTAGAATGTAGCCTTTTACAAATGAGTCCCGAAGCGCCACTTAAACCCGCACAAACTATTTCGCTTCTGAGCGACGCACTTCAGGGGAGAGATTCTTCTCACAACCACGTGCTTGATGTGAATCTTGACGGCTTTTCTGCAAAAGCTTTCATACCTCATGGAAAAAAGATGCCAACTGCAGCAGCACCTATTGCCTGTGCAATTGGAGCTTTTGATGGCGTACACAGGGGTCATCAAGCACTTATCGATCGTTTACTGACAAGAGCACAAGAGCTCAAAGCAGCCCCTCTTATCGTGACCTTTTCTCCTGATCCAGCTGAAGTTCTGTCTTCTGTAACAGATGGCATCGAGTTACTTTCTGTATCTGAGCGCATTCAGTTCCTGAGTACTTGCGCTTCAGTGCCAATTATTGCCCTTCATTTCACTCCTGAACTCGCGCAGGTTTCCTACGATGTTTTTGTACGTGATGTTTTGCAGAAGTTAGGAACGCTGCGCCTGCTAGTTGTAGGAGAGAATTTCCAAATGGGAGCGAAAGGAGCCGGAACAGTTTCCGCTCTCTCTGAACTGGGAGCTCAAGATGGATTTGAAGTTATCGGTCTCCATCTTGTTGATGATAATGGCTCCGCCGTAAGTGCAACGCGTATCCGCAATCTCATCCATGTCGGGCGTGTTGAACAGGCAGCAGGTATGCTTGGCCGTTGCTACCGCGTAGAAGGAAAAATAATTCATGGGAGGGGAGAGGGAAAAACCTTTGGATTTCCTACTGCTAATGTTTCTCTGTCCGCTCGTTCATGTTTGCCAAAGCAGGGTGTTTTTGCTGGATTTGTTGTTTGCGGAAGCCACGCATGGCCTGCTGCACTCAACGTAGGTTTGCCACCTACTTTTACTGATACGCCAGCTACATCCCAAGCTTTTCTTGAAGCGAATCTTCTGGGTTTTTCCGGAGATCTTTATAATCGAGCTGTAACGGTTGTTTTTGTTCGATGGCTTCGGGATTCTCGTCCTTTTTCTTCAGTAGAAGAGCTAAAAAAAGTGGTTCTCTCAAATATTGACTGGGTACGAATGACCTTAGGTGAACACGAAGTTAATCTAGGGGGCACCAATGATCTCTGATGAAGACAAGGAGCGTGTACGCAAAGAAACAGACTTTGTTGCACTTGTGTCAGAGACCGTGCCGCTCAAGCAGCGTGGTGGTGAGTTTTGGGGATGCTGTCCTTTCCACCATGAGAAAAGCCCGTCATTCAAGATCAATCCCTCAACAGGCTTATGGCATTGTTTTGGCTGCGGTAAAGGCGGAGACGTTTTTGATTATATTTGCGAACGAGAAAATCTTTCCTTTCCCGACGCCATTCGTTATTTAGCCGATCGAGCTGGTATAGAACTTACCGAGGAGCATGGCTCTACGCACCATGGTCCAAAGCGCAATCGCCTTATCGATTGCTTAACAGAGGCGCAGGCGTTTTATGCTTTATTGCTTCTGCGTGGAAAAGGCAAAGATTGCGCTGCGGGTCGCTCGTATTTGGCGGGTCGTGGATTTGGCTCTTCGGTGTGTCGCCGATGGGGGCTGGGATTTGCTCCAGGCCATGCGCAGCTCGTTTCCCACCTCTCTCAAAAGGGCTTTTCTGCTGCCGAGATGATTGCGGCAGATCTGGCTGTAGAGAGAAATAACCATCTTCAGGATAGATTCTACGATCGGGTAATGTTCCCAATTCGTGATGAAGGTGGTCGTGTTATCGCATTTGGTGGGCGTGTTCTTACCGACGCGAAACCCAAATACCTCAATACTAAAGAGACAGCTGTCTTTCACAAATCAAAGCATATGTTTGCCTTTGATCGCGCAAAAGAGACAATTACTGCGCAAAGAACCGCAATAGTTTCCGAGGGATATACCGATGTTATTGCCATGCATGAGGCTGGTTTTACCAATGCGGTAGCCGCTTTGGGAACATCGTTTTCACTCGATCATGTTCGCACCTTATCTCGGTTTGCGCATACCATTATTTGCCTGTTTGATGGTGATGCAGCGGGACAGCGAGCTGCAGAGCGTGCAGTTCGCTACGTTACCCAGACCGATGCTGATCTGCGCTGTGTAGTCTTACCTAACAATTTAGATCCAGCAGAGTTTCTTGATACCTATGGTCCTGATGCGCTTCGTGAGGAATTGGGAAAATCTCGACCACTTATCGACTTCGTTTTTGAACACCGTCTTGCAGGCTATGACTTAACTGTTCCGGGACAGCGAGTGAAAGCGCTGCATGAATTGGCGTCTATCTTGGCGCCACTTAAAAATTCAGTTTTGTTGGATGGTTATGCGACGCGTTTAGCAGATGCGCTAGGCACAAATGTTGCAGAGACGCGCCGTGCAATTCAGCAAGCAAAACCTGCTGAGTTTGAGACTGAAATAGCCTCTCATGATCAACAGGTTCATGTACAACAACCGTCTTCTAGGATGCGTACTTTTTCTCTGGATGAGCGTCGGCAAATTTTAGTTGAACGTGAGCTGTTAGCTTCTATGGCAGAAAACCTCGATGCATTTAGAAAATATGCCGATCGACTGGGGTCTTTTTCTTGGACAGATCCTGTTCATGAGACGATTGCATGGGCGATGTTGGCGACCCCCGCAGGAACTACGCCGCGCGAAATTATTACAACCGTTGAAGCTGTTGTGCCCAAAGCTCGGCAAATCTTGGCGGAAAGCCAGTTCCCGGCTTCTTCTGATGATGTGAAAAAGCGTGCAGCATTTCTCGTTGATCAAGTAGATCTATTCTCTACCAAACGACGTATTCGTGGGATAAAAGCGCGTTTGCAGACCTCCGATCAGTCTCAGGATGCAGAAAAACTCTTTCGAGAGGCAACTCAGTTGCAGCGATATGTCAATGAATTAAGTGAAAGGCTCTCTGAGGGTTATGAATAGGCCGGAATAGGGTAGAATTTAGCGGCTATGTCGAAAGGAGCCACGTGGCCAAGAAGAAGAACGATATCAAGCTCCCTAAAGAGCTGAGCATTGTCGTAGACAACATCGTAAAAAGTTCAGATGGAAAAAGCGTCACTGAAGATGATATCCAGATCGCGCTGCGTGAGGTGGATATCAATGATGAGGAGCTTTCCGATATTTACGATGCCTTAAGAGCAAAAGGTGTCGATATCGAAGCTGATGGTGATGGGACGCTTTCACCGGATCTTTTAGCCACAATGGGTGGCGTCGCTGATGATGACGATGATGATCCTTTTGGCGATGATGTCGACGATGACCGCAAGGCAGCTCTCGAGGAAACAAAAGTTGCCGATGAGGAGCTTCGTGCTGCAGCAAAAGTTCGTCAACCTCAACGCCGCTCGGCGCGCAGCAAAGCACGTCGCCGTGTTGATTCAAGTACGGTTATGCTCACGGGCGATCCGGTACGCATGTACTTAAAAGAAATTGGTAAGGTTGACCTTCTTACTGCCGCTGAAGAAGTTAATCTCGCCATGAAGATTGAGGCTGGCACCGATGCTGCTCAGCATCTTGAAGCTGCCGACATGGGAGAAGAGGAACTCACACGTGCGGAGCGTCGTCGTCTTACACGTGTTGAACAGGTGGGTCTTGAGGCAAAGCAGGCGCTTATTTCTGCAAACTTGCGTCTCGTTGTCTCTATCGCTAAACGCTATGTGGGACGCGGTATGCTCTTCCTGGATCTTATCCAGGAAGGTAATTTGGGTCTCATTCGCGCAGTTGAGAAGTTCGACTATACCAAAGGCTTCAAATTCTCGACGTATGCTACCTGGTGGATTCGCCAGGCAATTACGCGTGCTATTGCCGATCAGGCTCGTACTATTCGTATCCCAGTGCACATGGTAGAGACCATTAACAAACTCGTACGTGTGCAGCGCCAGCTCCTTCAGGATTTAGGTCGTGACCCAACTCCCGAAGAGATTGGCGAGGAGATGGGTATGAGTGCCGATCGCGTGCGCGAGATTCAGAAGATCAGTCAGGAGCCCGTGTCCCTTGAGACGCCTATTGGCGAAGAAGAGGATTCACAACTGGGCGACTTCATTGAGGATTCTCAGGCAGTGGCTCCTCCAGATGCCGCAACGGATTCAATGCTTCATGAGCAACTCGATCAAGTGCTTGATGGCCTTGCCGATCGTGAGCGCAAAGTAATTAAGCTTCGCTTTGGATTGGAAGATGGTCACCCCAGAACGCTTGAAGAGGTTGGTCGCGAGTTTGGTGTTACGCGCGAGCGTATTCGTCAGATCGAGAGCAAGACGCTTGCAAAACTGCGTCATCCCAGTCGCTCTGGCCGTCTGAAAGACTATATGCAGGAGTAAGGAAATTCTCTTCGCTTGAATTATTGGATTTAAGTGCCGGCTTTGTGCCGGCACTTTTGTTTTATCCGCTTTTGCAATTAGTGGTTCAGTATAAAATCTGAGAAATCATAATAAAAAAGCCCTCTGAAAAGAGGGCTTGAAAATTCTGGCTCCCCGGGTAGGGTTCGAACCTACGACACACTGATTAACAGTCAGTTGCGCTACCGCTGCGCCACCGGGGAATATGTCGTGCGCTTTGCACAAGAAGTAAGTATACCGAATACTATTTTAGGTGCAACCATTTTTTTCAAATTCTTATGCGTTTGAGCTTCCATAATTTGGCAAGCTACTTAATAAAGGCACTTTACCTGGCGAAATAGCAATCATTGAGATCTTTGACCAGAATAATTGATGCCAGCTATTTCATTTGCAAGCACGCTTCCACCATGGATAAACGCCTCTGCAAGCTTTTCCCAATCTGCGAGCGCTTCTTTTAGACGATCATTAAAAGAGTCATTCGATTGTTGGCCCGTAAATGGATTTGTCCAAAGGAAATGCTCAATATTTGCTGCAGCGTCTGCAGAAAGATCTTGTGTTGGGTGAGCAAGCGACGAAAGCATTGAATGCCTTCTGAATAAGCGTTCGAGTTTTCCAATTTTTTGATTACGATTCGAGCCAGCTGGTTCAATGAGTTGGTACACCTGCCTCATATTGTTAACTGCATGCGGGTACTCATCGACATCAAGGTCAATCCCGAATGTTGTGAGAGCAACATGACTCATGAGTGCTCCTGCAACGCGACCGATTCTCTCTGTACAAATGAGAATCTCGGCAGGCGGATATTCCTGAACCGTTACTTTTCTTGTTTGCCAAAGAAGCCAACAATCCAGATCGCTTTCGATAATGGCATGTACTTCATTTTCTGCGTCATTTAAATCTACATTCGCGGAAATAAGATCATTTTGCTGAGCATAGACATACGGATGAACTGTTCGATCTAAGGCGTAATGAGAGAGCATGCCCAATGCGAATGCGCGTCCAATACGACTATCAGCAACCGGAAGTCTTTCTACACCCGTGTGCATAGCTTGGAAAGCTTCATAGATATGTTCATTGTGCATACGATGGGCAAGCTCATGTGATGCATGCAGTTTTCTCGGTATTCCTGAGAAGCGGAAGAAGAACGGATCAGGACCTTGGTTTCCCAAAAGAAAAGCTAAGAGTTGTTCCTCACCGTCAATAAGGCCTTCCGGTAATTCTTTCTGAGCTCTCTCACCAAATAGACGGTGTGTAATAATCGCGGGCATTTTGCCTCCCATCGCATAGGTTATGTCTATTCGTACCCCTTAAAGCTGTTATCAATAGCTCAGATTGTGGCTGAAAAGCGAGAATGTTTTACGTCTGGCTTACCTATTTGTGTCATAGACGGAATTAGCATGCATTAAGCAGCGTATGATCTTTTTAATCGATGTAGAACAAAGCTGCGCTCAGAGGAAGGACGTAGCAACCATGAAATTTACGAAGTTAGAGCGAAACTGGGTGCTCTACGATGTGGGTAATTCTGCGCTTGTCTTATTTAATACGTCTGTTGTTCCTATCTATTTTAATGCAATAAACCAGGGGGCTTCGGCAGCAGAGCTTGTTACTGCTTGGGCTAATGCTCAGACGGTTGCTTCGCTTGTTGTGGCGCTTCTCATGCCGATTTTGGGTTCTTTGGCTGATTTCGCCGGCAACAAAATTAAATTCTTTTTAGGTGCCTTTCTTACAGGGTTTGTTTTGTGTCTTGCACAGGCAATCCCTATGAGTGCGTTGCCATTTCTCGTGGTCTATGTGCTTTGTACTATCGGGCTTAACTCGTCGATGACATTCTACGATGCCATGCTCACCGATGTAACAACCGACGATCGTATGGATAGTGTGAGCTCATCGGGTTATGCATGGGGCTACATAGGTTCTTGCATTCCATTTATCGTCTGCATTGGACTCATCTTGGGTGGACCAGCCGTTTTGGGCTTGGATATGCTCTGGTGTGTACGTGTCTCATTTATCATTATTGCTTTATGGTGGCTTGTTTTTACGTTGCCGCTTGTGCGTACGTATCGACAGCGTTTTGGCAAAACACTTGGTGAAGGAGCCACGCTGGGCACCGAGATTGCAAAAACGTTTAAGGGTTTAGGAACAACATTAAAAAGTATTGCAAAAGACCGCCAGCTCTTTATCTACATGATCGCGTTCTTCTTCTACATCGATGGTGTTCATACTGTTATTTCGATGGCAACTACATACGGATCATCACTGGACATTGATTCCACACAGCTCATTTTGGCGTTGCTTGTGACTCAATTCGTTGCATTTCCTTCTGCGATTGCTTATGGGCGCATGGCAGGGAAGTATGGCACCTTGCGCATGATATTGATTGCTGTATTTGCGTACGTGTGTATCGTGCTGTTTGCAGCGTTTTTCCTTCAGAGTGCTTTTGAGTTCTGGATCTTGGCTATTGCAGTCGGGATGTTCCAAGGCGGCATACAAGCTCTTTCAAGAAGCTACTTTGGAAAGCTTGTTCCGAAAGAACGTGCCAACGAGTATTACGGTTTCTTCGATATTTTTGGACGCTATGCAAGTGTGATGGGTACGTTTTTAGTAGCCACAGTGACATCCCTTACAGGATCAGCAAATTATGGAGTGCTCTCGATCGGGGTTCTTCTCATCATCGGATTTGTATTGCTTCTCAAGCTTCCAGATGCTCGGCATGAGATATCAAAATAAGGGTCAGACAAAATTTTTGGAAAAATAGTTTCAAAAGGTCTTGGTCATATGGTGAGAAATACCGTTGACCGAGACCTTTTGACCATCTGCAAGGATTTAAGGGCAAAAGAGCAGATAAATGAGGGATTATGACACCTACCGAACGCGAGAATCACTATCCCAATTATGTAGGAAATGTGTAGACAAGCGCTAAATCCTCGATCTCACTTGCAGCCGAGGCTTGGCGTGCGTATAGTCATTTCTCGCGCCGCGGGGCAAGCCCGACGGCCGCGAACCTTGAGAACCGGATACTGCAACTGAGAAGTTGTTAAAGACAGCTAAGAGTTCAAGCAGATAAGAAGGGTTTTACCCTGTCTTATTTCTTTTGAATCCGAAGAATCGACAGCGTATAAGCTGGAGCCTGACGATTAACTTATTTTAAAACGTTTTTATTCCGTTCTTGTAAGAACGGTATTTTGAACGGAGAGTTCGATCCTGGCTCAGGATGAACGCTGGCGGCGCGCCTAACACATGCAAGTCGAACGGCACCTGCCTTCGGGCAGAAGCGAGTGGCGAACGGCTGAGTAACACGTGGAGAACCTGCCCCCTCCCCCGGGATAGCCGCCCGAAAGGACGGGTAATACCGGATACCCCGGGGTGCCGCATGGCACCCCGGCTAAAGCCCCGACGGGAGGGGATGGCTCCGCGGCCCATCAGGTAGACGGCGGGGTGACGGCCCACCGTGCCGACAACGGGTAGCCGGGTTGAGAGACCGACCGGCCAGATTGGGACTGAGACACGGCCCAGACTCCTACGGGAGGCAGCAGTGGGGAATCTTGCGCAATGGGGGGAACCCTGACGCAGCGACGCCGCGTGCGGGACGGAGGCCTTCGGGTCGTAAACCGCTTTCAGCAGGGAAGAGTCAAGACTGTACCTGCAGAAGAAGCCCCGGCTAACTACGTGCCAGCAGCCGCGGTAATACGTAGGGGGCGAGCGTTATCCGGATTCATTGGGCGTAAAGCGCGCGTAGGCGGCCCGGCAGGCCGGGGGTCGAAGCGGGGGGCTCAACCCCCCGAAGCCCCCGGAACCTCCGCGGCTTGGGTCCGGTAGGGGAGGGTGGAACACCCGGTGTAGCGGTGGAATGCGCAGATATCGGGTGGAACACCGGTGGCGAAGGCGGCCCTCTGGGCCGAGACCGACGCTGAGGCGCGAAAGCTGGGGGAGCGAACAGGATTAGATACCCTGGTAGTCC
>URWR01000042.1 GCA_900551595.1 uncultured Coriobacteriaceae bacterium | reverse complement strand
AAGAAGGTGGCGTTGACGGCATTATTGTGTCAAACGAGTTCAGCCTGCCCTATCAGCGTCATATGAGCTATGTCACACCTGCAACAATGGCTTATGTTGTCGGTCAGCTCAAGAGTGAGCTTTCTGTTCCGTATGGCGTCGATGCTATTTCCGACGGTCTTGCTTGTATTGAACTTGCTGCTGCCTGCGAGGCTAAGTTTGTGCGCGGCACCTTCTCAGGCGTGTATGTAGGCGATGGTGGCCTGTACAACAATGACTTCTCGATGCTTATGCGCCGTAAGGCAGAGCTCCATTTGGATGATCTGCGGATGCTTTACTTCATCAATCCGGAATCAGATCGCAATCTTGATACGCGTGACCTGGCAGACATTGCTGCTTCAACTATTTTCAAGGTACATCCTGATGGTCTGTGCGTTTCTGCAACAGCTGCTGGTGCCGATGTAGATACCGGCCTTATCGCTTCAGTAAAGAAGAAGAATCCTGAGGTTGCTGTTCTTGTTAATACCGGCTGCCGTCCCGACACCATTGAGAGCAAGCTTGCTGTTTGCGATGCTGCTGTAGTGGGCACCTACTTCAAAGAGGGCGGTCGTCTGGAGGACGAGAACCTGCATAACGTACGTGTAGACGTTAACCGTGTGAAGGAATTTATGGACGTTGTTTATGAGGTTCGTAAGAGCTTGTAAACACGAAACATAACAACTGAAGATTAAGGAGCGAGCATGGCGGACCGGGTTCTTATCGGTATTGATAATGGCGGTTCGGAAACAAAGTGCGCGGTCTTCTCATTAGATGGTCGTGAGCTTGCTGTTGCGAGTCGTCGTTTACCTATTGAGGTTCCACATCCAGGCTGGTCAGAGCGGGATGCAAAGCGCGTGTGGGAGATGAATGTCGAAGCGATTCGCGAGGCATTGTCTTCTGCAAAAGTAACGGTTGAGCAGGTGGCTGGTGTTGGTTTAACTGGCTACGGTAATGGTGTTTGCCTTGTTGATGAGAACGGAGAGCCAACGTATAAAGCAGTTGTCTCTACTGATGAGCGCGCTGATGATATTTGCTCAGAGTTTGCCGAGACGGGGGTAGAGCGTGCAATTTATCCCATGACATGTCAGTCAACGTGGGCAGCTCAGCCGGCCGCTATGCTCGTGTGGTTTAAGCGCAATATGCCTGAGGTGCTTGAGCGTACGCGGTGGTGTTTAGGCATAAAGGACTATGTGCGCTTTCGTTTGACGGGTGCTTTTACCACAGAAATGACGGAAGCATCCTCTACATGCTTGCTAAACTTGCATACCCGCGAGTTTGATCCGGCAATTTTTGAGGCTCTTGGTATTCCGGAACTTATTCGTCTTATGCCGCCTGTCTGTGAGAGCTGTAGTGTTGCAGGTACAATAAGCGCTCAAGGTGCTAAAGAAACCGGTCTTGTGGAGGGCACGCCTGTTGCCGCTGGGTACTTTGATATCGATGCGGCTGAATTTGCCAGTGGCGTGGCCGATACGGAAACGCTCTGCCTCATTGCAGGAACCTGGTCTATCAATGAGCGGTTGGCTCGGGAAGCAAATACCGACTACGATAAAAATAAGAACACCGTGACATTGGGGTATCGCCCAGGATTTTTCAATATTGAGGAATCGTGGCCAACCAGCGCTTCAAATTTTGACTGGTTTGTTTCGAACTTACTGTCTTCTGACGATAAAGACACTGCTCGCTCCGAGATATATGCAAAGTGCAATGCTGCGGTGGCAGAGCTTGATCCCAATGAATCAGATGTTGTCTTTGTTCCATATTTGTATGGAGCGTCTTATCCATCGGGTGCTGATGCTTGCTTTATGGGGCTAACAAGCTATACCACACGTGAGCATATGCTTCTTGCAGTATATGAAGGCGTCTGCTTCTCAACCCTTTGGAATGTACATCAACTTGTTGGAAGAGATCTTACGGGAAGACAAGTCCGACTGTCTGGCGGTGTTGCAAAGAGTCACGAATGGACACAGATCATGGCAGATGTCCTGGGCGTTCCTGTTGAGACACTTGCTAATACAGAGCTTTCTGCTCAGGGTGCGGCAATGTCGGCTGGCGTTGCTGCCGGTATATATAGTGACTTTGATGATGCAATTGCTCAGTCAGTGCGTTTGGGAGAAACAGTATATCCCCGTCCAGAGCGTGTAGAGATATACCGGCGTAAGTTTGAGCGATATGAACGTGCGCTTGAAGCACTGGCTGTTTTTGGAAAGGAGTAGGGCGTGTTTCAGCTAAGTCCGTCATTGTCAGCAGGATCCGATCTCAATCTTGCCGAAACACTTGCTGCAACACGAGCGCTTAAACATATTCATTTGGACATTGATGACGGTAATTTTGTCCATGAAATCACTTTTGGCGCTGATACTGCCCGCACTGTCTGCACGTCTACCAATGTTCCGGTAGACGTGCACCTCGAGGTCCTTAATCCACTCGATTATGTTGAGCCTCTGGCACGTGCTGGTGTAGCTGCCGTTTGTGCGCACGTTGAGGCGTTGGCATTTCCGAGTGAATTTCTTAGTGCTGCACGAAAGGCAGGTATCCCAAAGGTTGGCCTAGCATGCAATCTCAAGACTCCTATAGATGAACTGCTTTCATATGCCAATCAAGTTGACTATTTTCTCTTTGTAAGTGTGGAAGCCGACTCTGATGGCTTGCCTTTTAGGCCTATGACACTTTGGAAAGTTCGTCGCGTATATGAAGCGTTGCGATCAGAAGAACTTCAAAAGTACGCGGGTGCCTGTGAGAATATCGAGCTCTGGGTTGATGGCGGAGTTAATGAGCAGAACTTACCCGATGTGGTAGCAGCAGGTGCCGATGGGGTTGTTGTGGGCAGAGCAGTTTTTGGAGCAGAAGATCCAATCGCTGCAGCAGAGCGCATTTGTGCCTTAGGTGAATCATGTCGTATTGCAAATACCAAGGAGGCTTAAAGCGTGTATGAAGCTGAAAAGCAATCTCTCATTGATTGCGCACTTCAAATGAAGGCCGAACAGCTCATTAAGGGCAGTGGCGGCAATGTGAGTCTTCGCGTTGATCAGAATCGTTTTCTCGTTACCCCTTCAGCTATGGCATATGAAACCATGGCGCCTGAGGACATATGCGTGGTTGATAGCAAAGGTGCTGTTGTAGAAGGTAAACGTCGTCCTACTTCAGATATTACGGCGATCCTTTACATCTTTAATCACCGCCCAGATATTGGCGCTATTATCCACACACATCAACCGTATGCAACGGCACTTTCGCTTGTCTGTGATGAGCTTCCAGCGGACTTCGTTACCGTTATTGATGAGCTTAATGCCGCAGTAAAGGTAGCTCCATTTACACGCAGCTCAGATGAAGGAATGGGTGTTCAGACAGTTACCTATGCTGGAGATGCACTTGCAGTTATCCTGAAGCATCATGGCGTCATTGCATTTGGGCGTGATGTTGATGAGGCTCTCTCTTCTGCGGTGAATTTGGAGGAAGGGTGTCGCTGCTATCTTGCTGCTCTTGCTACAGGGCTTCCCATGGCGCATCTCACTCCAGAGCAAATTGCAGACGAGGCTGAAGAGCGAGGATATTACGGTCAGCCAAAAGAGTCATAAGCTTTACTGTCTTAGTTGTCGCGGGCGTTTTAGGATATGCTTGCAAGGCTGTTCAGTATTTTTTAAAAACAGCTGGATGCAGGTGAGAGGAACGTAGGATTATGGCAAACGCCCGCGAGAATGCTCAGAATCTAGATGCAAATATTCAGCAAACATCACTTTTTGATGCACAAGCCGTACCAGATGACAAACCGTCAAATCCGGCGGAGCGTGCACAATGGCTAAATCGTCGTCTTGAGCATGCAGCTTGGCGCTATTACGCTCTCGATGATCCAGAGATGACAGATGCCGAATTCGATCGCTTGCTTGTAGAACTTCAGGATCTTGAAGCCCTCCACCCTGAACTGGTTACTCCAGATTCTTATACACAGCGAATCGGCGGATATGTCTCTGAGCAGTTTGCGCCGGTAACTCATGCAAGTCGTATGTACTCTATGGATGACGCCATGGATCTTGGCGAGCTTGATGCATGGCTTAAACGTACGGAAGAGACGCTCGCGCAACTTGCTGCTTCTGGTGATAGTCGAGCCGAGGGTAAGCCTACCTATACCTGTGAGCTTAAAATTGATGGTTTGGGTGTAGCACTTACCTATCGAGATGGTCGATTTGTACGAGCTGCAACGCGTGGTGATGGTGCTACTGGCGAAGACGTAACTGCCAATGTATTAACCATCTCGGATGTTCCTAGAACGCTTGCACGTGCAGGACTTGAGCGTGTGGCCAATCTTGGTCTTCATCAAAGCATTGAAGTCCGCGGTGAGGTTTACATGCCTAAAAGCAGCTTTGTTCGCCTTAACGAGCAGAATGATGAGGCGGGTAGGCAGCCGTTTGCCAACCCTCGCAACGCTGCTGCGGGTTCACTCCGTCAGAAGGATTCCGCGGTAACAGCATCCCGCGATCTTGAAACATTCCTCTATGCAGTTGCAGATGAAACACCAATAGATGTTTCGAGCCAGCACGAGTTCCTCTCGTGGTTGGCTGATTGCGGCTTTTCAGTAAATCCACATGCTCGTTGTTGTGATTCTGCCTCTGAGGTGCATGCATTTTGCGAAGAGGCGCTCGCCGGTAGAGACGAGCTGGGCTATGACATTGATGGCGTAGTTGTAAAAGTTGATTCATTTGCCCAGCAAGCGGCGCTTGGTTTTACGGCTCGCGCACCACGATGGGCAATCGCTTTTAAATTCCCTCCTGAGGAAAAACGTACTGTTCTGCGAGAAATTCGCATTCAAGTTGGGCGTACGGGCGTGCTAACTCCCGTGGCTGAATTTGACCCGGTTCGTGTTGCGGGCTCTACTATCGCCCGTGCAACCCTCCATAATCTTGATGAGGTGCGTCGTAAAAATGTTCGTGTGGGCGATACCATTGTGGTGCATAAAGCCGGAGATGTTATTCCGGAGGTAGTAGGTCCTGTTTTGGAACTTCGTCCAGATAACGCACCTGAATTCCATATGCCCAAGACATGTCCCAGCTGCGGTGGTCCAGTTGTGCATGAAGAAGGGGAAGTTGCCTACCGTTGCGTTTCTCTTGATTGTCCTGCTCAGGCACAGGAACGTCTGGCGCACTGGGTAAGTCGCAAAGCGATGGATATCGACGGTGTTGGAGATGAACTAATTGGAAGATTGGTATCTTCTGGCTTAGTCTCCGATGTGGCTGATTTCTACACCAAGCTCAATGAAAAATCTCTCGCCTCCCTTGATACGGGAAGAGTGTATGAGACAACAACGCGTGACCATGCTGCAGGGGATGCTATTACTGTTGGTCCAACCATCGCCGCCAAGGTAATGGCTCAAATTGAAGAATCCAAAAGCCGTGGGTTAGCGCGTGTTTTGTTTGGCCTGGGTATTCGTTATGTGGGCGAGTCGGTGGCTCGTACGCTTGCTGAATCATTTGGCAACATCACTGACCTCATGCTTGCTGATGAAGAGCGAATAGCTGCAGTTGAGGGTGTAGGACCAAAAATTGCGCAAAATGTACGAGCATTCCTCAAGGTCGATGAGAATCGCGTTGTTATAGAACGTCTTCGCAGTGCTGGAGTAGTGCTGGAAGAGGAGCAATCTACATCAGAGCAGTCGCATGCACTCGAGGGCTTTACCTTTGTTCTTACTGGTTCGCTTGAACATTGGACGCGTGACGAAGCAAAAGCAGCGCTTGTCGCCCTCGGAGCAAAAGTAACAGGTTCTGTTTCACGGCGTACGAGTTTTGTGGTTGCTGGTGAAGCTGCTGGTTCAAAATTAGAAAAAGCGCGGAGCCTTGGTGTATCTGTTATTGATGAGGCAACACTGGAACAGATACTTTCTACGGGCAAATTACCTGAGAATATAACAAAGGCATAGACAGTATATGGGGGCGTTGCTAAAGAAGAGCAACGCCCCATTCTTATCGTTGTACCGACGCTTTTTTACGCTACACTCAGTTCGTTTTGAGAGAAGAGAGGAGCGGGTTTTGGGGGAGAGCCTCACTACATTTCGTCGATATGTATGCGTCTTTTTGCTGGTAATCCTGGGTCTTTCATTAGGAGTTTCCGAATTTGTTGTTATCGGGATAGAGCCGGAACTCGCTGCTTCTTTTGATGTGCCTCTTTCCCGCGTCGGAGAGCTTATTAGTGTCTACTCAGCTACCTATGCGGTTCTCACGCCGATCTTGGCACTTACAACGGGTCGCTTGCGCAGATTTCAGCTGCTTGTTGCTTACTCTGTATTCTTTTGTATTGGCAACATGGCTGCAGTGATTGCCGTTAATTTCACATCGCTTCTGCTGGCACGTGCCTTGCTTGGATCGGTTTCGGGTGCTTTGCTAGCTGTCGGTGTTACCTACATTCCAGAATTGGTGAGCAAGCAGCGCGTTTCTCAAACAATAGCCATTGTGTATGCAGCGTTTTCGGTTGCTATGGTGCTTGCAACATCGCTTGGTCGTCTCATTGCCGACCGTCTTAACTGGGAACTTGCGCTTATAGGCGCTTTGATGTTGGCGCTTGTTACCTGCATAGCGCTCATTGCCTTCCTGCCACGTCATGGAGCTACCGATGAGCCTGCAACTTTTCATGAGCAGGCAGGATTGCTCAAAGAGCCTTGTGTGCTTGGCGGTGTGAGCATCTTTGTCTTTGGTGTGGGATCGGTATATGTTTTTTACGGCTATGTCACACCTTATCTTGAGCAGATTTTGGGAGTAAGTCCCACCGTTTCTAGTGCGGTTCTCATGGGTTATGGACTTGCGTGCTTAATCTCAAATCTTGCCTCAGGATGGGTTGCCTCTCGTTTTGGGCTTAGAGCTCTCATCATTACGTTTCCGGTACAAGCACTTCTCCTCTTCGTACTTTGGCTCTTGGGGAGCTCGACTTTGCCCGCACTTGTTACCGTGCTGCTTATAGGGCTGAGCATGTATCTTGTTTCAGTTCCTTGCGTAACGATGTTCATGGGAGCGGCAGCGCAACGTCATCCCAAAGCACTTACCTTGGCGAGCTCGCTTGAACCAATGGCATTTAATATTGGTATTGCATTCGGAACAGCGATGGGCGGCATGGTGGTAGCAGGTCCCGGCCTCGCAAATGTCGGGTTTATAGGAGCGGTCTTTTCACTTGTGGCCTGTGTCTTAGCCACTTTCACTACGTTTCTGGAAAAACGTTCGCGTATGCTTTTGGAACAAGATGCATTGTGAGTATATGTGTTGGGTACATTCAAGGATGCAATGAGCACTCAAAGAGGTGCTCCTAAGAAAGGGGAGAGGTATGGCACAGGTCTTTAACAGTCCTTCTAAGTATGTACAGGGTCCCAATGCTCTTTCTGAGCTTGGCGAGTATGTTGCTACCCTTGGGTCAAAGGCACTTGTCATTATTACTGCCTCTGGCATTCGCCGCGTGGGCGATAAAATCCAGTCGGGTTTTGCTGCGGTAGATGCAACCGCAGATTTTGAGGAATTTGGTGGTGAATGCTGCCAGACCGAGATTAATCGTCTGTGCGATATCGTTGAGAACGGCGGTTATGACGTTGTAATTGGTGTCGGTGGCGGTAAGGCTCTCGATACCGCTAAGGCAGTCGCCTATTACCGTCAGCTACCTGTGGTTATTTGTCCTACCATTGCAAGCTCCGATGCTCCATGCTCAGCTCTTTCAGTTATTTATACCGATGATCATGCATTTGAGAGTTATCTGTTCCTGCGCCAGAACCCCAATCTGGTACTCATGGATACTACGGTCATCGCTGCTTCGCCTGTGCGTTTGACGGTCTCTGGTGTGGGCGGCGCATTGGCTACCTGGTTTGAGGCGAAGGCAACTGTGGACGCCGACGGATCCACCTGCGCTGGTGGCCATGCTACACAGGCTGGTCTTGCTATGGCAAAGCTCTGCTACGAAACGCTTATTGAAGACGGTTTTAAAGCAAAGACTGCTCTTGATCATGGTGCTTGCACAAAGGCTGTCGAGAAGATCATTGAGGCCAACACACTGCTTTCAGGCATTGGCTTTGAGAGCTCTGGTTTAGCAGCCGCGCACGCCATCCACAATGGTTTGACACAGCTTCCTGAGACTCACGAGTACTACCACGGTGAGAAGGTTGCGTTTGGTACCTTGGTGCAACTTGTTCTCGCTGACGCAAGCCGCGATGAGCTTGAAGAAGTGCTTGCATTCGCACTCGAAATCGGACTTCCTGTTTGCCTTGAGGATATTGGTGTGACCGAGGTAACACGAGAGAAGGTTATGAAGGTCGCCGAGGCTGCATGTGATCCATCCGATACGATGGGTAATATGCCCTTTGATGTAACACCTGAGATGGTCTGTGAGGCTATTCTTGGTGCCGACGCTCTTGGCCGTACCTATGCGGGGTATGACGACTAAACCTTTTCATACATAAAAGTTTGGGCACGCGTAGCAGAGATGTTATGCGTGTCCTTTTGTCTTTATCCTCGTTGTAGTGAAGCCACAGCTTTGCGAGAGGTACGTATAAAAATAAGATGACCAGCGCCACAGCAAAGTATTGCAATAGTAAATAGGTATATATGATTTGCGAGAGATCCTACAAATACTGATAGTGCTATTGTTCCAGCAATTCCTGCAAATATGAGAAACAAACCGCTCAGTATGCATACCGTAATGGGGAGTCCACGTTTTACCACTTCATTGGGCGATGACCAAGACAAATTAGGCCGCGCTACATCAAGGGCTAAACCAACGTTTATCACCAGATAAAACATCCCAAATCCCAGCAAGGGTATCTCAAAGGCTATAAGTGGAGTGAGTGCTCCAGTAATGCAGCACATAAGCCCACAGAAAATGAGTAGCAGGGCCTGCGGTATTGCGTTGGAAGCAAGTTTAGCTCCCAATATTGTTTGTGTAGAGAGTGGCGCTGTTTGCATAATCCATACTGCATGGCCTTCAAGTGATACCGAGCATGCTGCTGTGGGACTCATAAGGGCGCAGAATGCAAAGACCCAAGGAATGAGCGACATAACAAGAGAAAGAGCTTGTTGATATTCTGCAGCAGTAAGTTCTGCTTCCTGCGATGCAGCTGCACTAAGCAATGGATCTAACCCAAAAATTGCAAGTGCGCCGGCTATGAGCATCATGAAGAGATAGCCAAATAAGCAGTTAATGGCATACGTAGGAATACCCACAATTGTGTGGAATTCCTTTTTGATAAGCGCAAAAAACGGTTTTGACGAGGCAGGAATGGAAAGCGCTTGATTCATCTGATCTTGTGAATCCTGTCTTATCCGTTTATGTGCAGAGGAACGGCTGGCAAGTATGCCGGTGAGCGTAAGGTAGTTACGCTGAATAATCTCAAGCGTCAGTGCTGGCACGGCAATGGAGACACCTCCAAAGAGGGCAAGCGAAAGCGCTGATCCGTCTGTGATAGCATAAGCAGCCCATGCAGCGGGTGGCCACATTGTGCGAACCTGTGTATCAACAGCCGTAGCAAGGTCTCCCATTGTGGCGAGTATCGCGGCATCGCTCATGGTATTCATACTGAATGAAAGTCCATAGACACCAACAATGACTGCAAGAATAAGAGCGAGTGCGAACAGAATGAATACCGCGTTAGCATGACGAAAATGAGCTGCTATTGCCGTAATGATAAATGCGAGAAAAATAGCAATGCTCACAGGGACAAGAGGAGCGAACAACACCGAAAGCATGGCACAGCCTACACTCCAAAACGTGGGAGTAACGACAAGAAAATATGCTGCAAAAAGCGGTGTCATTACCACGAGAGCAAGTAGTATTGCAGAGCCATAGAGAGTAGCGAGCCGTGTTGCGACTATCGTGCGCCTTGCGATAGGAAGCGACATTACATGGTCGAAGTCGCGCAAATCAAACAATATGCCACGTGTTTTAGTGAAGGCAAACACAACACCCACAATGGAACCCATAAGTGTGGCAAGAGCTGGGATAACATTTGCTAGCCCCATTGCAGTAAGACCAGCACCAGAAAGAAACAGGTATGTTGCACAGAGTGCTACAAGCAATATGAACCCTATTGCAGTGAACACAAGACGGCGCACCCGCTTTGCTTGATTTGTTTGCCGTTGCATTCCTGGTGCAAGTGAATTGATAAGACTTAATGCTTGTACACGCAGAAGTATGAAAGCGTTTTTCACGGATCACACCTCCCTTTCGTCACCGTCTACCAAATCGAGAAAGACTTCCTCAAGGGATTCGTCTCCGCGTACTTGTTCGGTTATTCCAGCGGCTAAGAGCTTACCCGCACGGATAATGGCAACTTTGTTGCAGAGTTTCTCAACGACCTCAAGTACGTGTGACGAGAAGAACACGGCCGATCCACGGTCTGCTAGTTCACATAAGATGCGTTTGAGTTCATGGGTTGCTACTGGATCCAGTCCCACAAACGGCTCATCGAGTACGAGCAGACGCGGCTCCCGGGGAAAAGCCCCCATGAGAACAAATGACGCAGGC
>URWR01000041.1 GCA_900551595.1 uncultured Coriobacteriaceae bacterium | reverse complement strand
GGACGTTCTCGGAATTTATGTATCCGACCATCCACTGCGCCCCTACGAATATGCCCTTACCAAGGCACGCGATTACAGCTTAGGTGAGCTTGAACTTTCTGATGAGGTAATCGATCCTGCAACAGGCGCTGCTACTTCTCGTTATAGAGTGCCGGAAGGCGAGCCTATTTGGATCGCGGGCATGGTCTCATCTGTTCAGAAGCGCTCTACCAAAAAGGGTGATCCCATGGCTATTGTCACCCTTGAGGATATGGAAGGCGAAGTTACTGTCGTAACTTTCCCGAAGGTCTATGAAAAGTGTGCGTCGGTATTGATGGGCGAAGTCGACGAACATACTGGTGGTGCTGTGGACGATGTGTTTGTTCGCATTCAGGGAAGGCTTGAGCGCGGGGATCGTGGTCTGCAGCTGATTGCCATTCAGGTAGAACCCATGTTGCTCAATGAAAAGACCAATAAACCTGCCGTGCTTGAGGTTCTTATGCCAGCTCGTCGTCTCTCACGTGTATTTGTTGATCAGCTTTCGGGTATTTTTGACCGATATCACGGTTTGGATCATGTGGAGCTGCGTGTGGAAATGGGCAGCGGTGAGACGATGCGTATGGAACTGCCTATCAAGGTTGATGCGCATAATACCGTGCTTCGTGCAGAAGTTGATGATCTGGTGGGTCGCGAAGGCAAGGTTGTGCTTGCCTAAGGATGCTCCTGAGGAGATATGTTCATGAAGATAGCTTTAGCCCAAATCTCTACCGTTGCTGGCCAGCTGGACGTAACGGTTGAGCGCATGGTGGCTCAATCGCATATGGCGGCAGACCGCGGAGCACAGCTGATCGTATTTCCAGCACCCGTTCTGGTGGGTGCAGATGTGATGGGGCTTGGGGATAACAACGAGTTTTTGCTCGATGTTTCCAACGCCATTTCTGATCTTGCAGATCGTCTTGCGTGCGCTGCGGTTGTCCCGCTGCTCAGTCAAGCAGGACCTATTCCAATGCTCGAGATTATCTACATTCAAGATGGCAAGATCATGCCTTTGCGCCTTGCATCAGTGATGGCATCGGTACAATCCTTGGCTTCGAATCCCCGTGCGCTCGAGTCGCTCTTCTCAGCCGATGCGTCTATGGAAAGCCCTGAGATGCCGCTGGGGTTTGTGCTCGATGGCGTGAACTTTGGCGTGGCATTTGACCGGGAGAGTATAGACAGTTTCATGCACGCGCCCGTGAATATTGACGTGCTTCTGTACTTACCGCTTGCTTGCTTTAATACCGATGAGGAAGAGAGCGCTTTAGCACCGGCCCTTTCCAACGGTGCTTTTATCCACGATGCTTCAAATCTCAATGCATGGATAGTGGCTGTTGGCGGTGTTGGCGGCTATGACGATCGTGTGTTTGCTGGAGGAAGTTTTGTTGTGGCCCCTTGGGGAGAGCTTGAGGTTGCGCTTCCATCTTTTGAAGAAGCCTTTGAAGTTGCTGAAGTGAATACTGCATCAGAAGGGCCATTGGCGCATCCTGGTGTTTTTCCGCGCTACGATCGCATGGCATTGCTCTGGGAAGCACTCGTTGTCATGATGCGTGATTTTACGGCTGCAAGTGCGACGGATCTTTTTGTTGCGCTCAAAGGGGATTTACGCTCCTCGGTGGTTGCAGCTTTGGCACTTGATGCAGTGGGTCCCACACGCCTCCATGCGCTTGTCGTGGATACTGGCGATCCTGAGATGTTAAAAGCTGCTCGCGAACAAGCCCGTGCTCTTCGCGCCGATGTACGTGAGCTTACCGCGTCAGAAATCACTCGTGTTTTGCGCGATATGGGCTTAGAAGGTATCGATTTTTCCGAAGGTGCAGAGCTTGTAGCCAATCTACGTCTCAAGGCTTGGACTCGCATGTTCTCGTGTGATGAAAAGACCTGTTTCATTGTGGGAGATCAAGATAAAACCCTGTTTGCTCTGGAGCCGAATGCTTCGGTCATGGATGCAGATATTGCTCCACTTGGCGATGTCTATCGTACGGATGTTATTGCGCTTGCCCTGCATCGCATGACCATCTCTTCAGTTATTCCTCCGGCAGTTGTCGGGACGTATGAGGTTCCCTCACTTGCGGGTCTCGATACAGCTGGCATTACGAAAGAGGCTCGGCTTGGAGCTCTCGATGCCATGCTTCTCCTTTATATCGAGCAGAGCATGCCGCTGTCTGAGCTCGCAGAGCATGAGTCCAACACGACACTTGCCGAAGCCGTCTGCAATCGTTTGCGCGAGATGGAGTTGTACCGCAGGCATATGCCACTCATTCCTATTGTTTCAAGCAAAACTCTTGCCGAGGCTGCATGGCCTATCACCTTTGCTTGGCGCGACCATATTCGTGACCAGGCCGAATATGAACAGGCAGAAAGTGTGCGCGAACGTCTTGAGCATGCAGCAACAGAATTTGTCTCTCCTGCACAGATGGCAAAAGAAGGGGAGAACCAGGTTGAAGAGGTCATGGAGCTCCTACGAGATCTCTTTAGCCAGGGTGGCATGACAGCAAGTGAAGACAAGCGATGGTCTACAGGACTCTTCTCCGATAACTAACTACCATGCTATACTGGAACGAATGTTCGAGTAATGCGTTGAGGGGGTAGTACGTGGTTATTATGGGCATCGACCCTGGCCTTGCTAATACCGGCTGGGGTGTTATAGAAACGCGCGGATCGGCTGCGCGTGCCCTTGCGTACGACTGTATTCACACATCGTCTTCGGATAAGCTCGACTACAGGCTGGGTCTTATTCTCAATCGCATTGGCTTCGCCATTCGTGAATACACACCCGATGCGGTGGCGGTAGAAAGTATTTATTTTGGCGCCAACACGCGGTCTGCTATTTGGACTGCTCATGCGCGCGGCGCGGCTATAGCTGCTTGTGCCGCTGCTGGGGTGGAAGTAGGAGAATATACTCCTATGCAGATAAAGCAGGCGGTAGTTGGCACTGGATCAGCAGATAAACACCAGGTTACTTTTATGGTTCGAGAGCTGCTTGCTCTTGATCACGATCCTAAACCCGATCACTGTGCCGACGCTTTAGCTGCGGCGGTTTGTCACGCACATGTTGCGCGGTCTCAGCATATTGCAAGCCGTGCACTTGCGAAGGGAGTACATGCATGATAGATCGGCTCACAGGAACCATTGCAGAGGTTACTCCCTCACATATTGTGCTCGATGTCCAGGGGGTTGGATATGAGCTGCGCTGTTCATCCATGACGGCGGCGGCCTTGCCCGGAGAAGGGTCTGCTGGTGTAACGCTTTTTACGCGTCTTGTTGTAAGGGAAAGCGCCATCTCATTTTTCGGCTTTGCTTCAAAGGAGGAGCGCTCTTTGTTTGAACGACTCATTGCTGTTTCTGGCGTGGGGCCATCGCTGGCGCTTTCGGTTCTCTCAACCTTTACCCCTTCTGCGTTTGCAACAATTGTGGCAGCATCTGACGCAACACGTATGGCAACCGTTCCAGGTGTTGGTAAGAAGCTTGCTAACCGCCTCATTGTTGAGCTTCAAGGCGTCTTCGCTTCTGATGAAGAGCTTGGCGGCCTGTTTTCGTTTTCAAAGAATGCATCTTCAACTACAAGTACTCCTACTACCTCGGCAAGTATTGAAGCGGATGTTACTTCCGCGCTTTTATCGATGGGCTTTAGCCCGCAGGAAGCAGAGGCGGCACTCGATGGTCATGAGAAAGCGGGTGCCTCAACACCCGAGTCACTGTTGAGCTATGCACTTCGTCGTCTCGGAGGTGGTATCTAATGTGGCAAGCCGATCCTCTCCGTGATCCCTTTGAGTCACATGCCCCTTCAGAGGCAAAACGTGCTGTTACCGGCGAGCTTACGCCAGATGATCTTGAAGTAGATCGAACACTCAGACCACAACTTCTCTCTCAATATGTGGGACAAGAGCGCGTTCGCGAGAATTTGCGTGTGCTCATCGAAGCGGCTCGTTCACGCAATGAACCTCTCGACCATGTTCTCTTTTCAGGCCCTCCAGGCTTGGGTAAGACCACGCTGGCAGCTGTGCTTGCCAATGAGATGGGCGCTAAACTCCATACCACCTCTGGCCCTGCAATTGAGCGAACAGGCGATCTTGCAGCTATTCTCACCAATCTAGAGGCGGGAGACGTTCTTTTTATCGATGAGATTCATCGCCTTAATCGTTCGATTGAAGAAGTGCTCTATCCAGCAATGGAGGACTTTGCGCTCGATATTGTTATCGGTAAAGGCCCCGCGGCACGCTCTATTCGTCTGGATCTGCCACGCTTTACCTTGGTTGGTGCTACAACGAGAACAGCACTTCTTACAGGACCTTTGCGCGATCGCTTTGGCATTTCTTTCAGGCTCGACTATTACACAGTCGATGAACTGGCGGCTATTGTAGAGCGTTCTGCGAGCATTTTAGATGTACAGATCGATGCACAAGGTGCAGCGGAAATAGCAAGCAGAAGTCGTGGTACACCGCGTCTTGCCAACCGCCTTCTTAAACGTGTGCGCGACTATGCGCAGGTTCGAGCTGATGGTGAAATTACCTGGGAAGTTGCAGCCGAAGCGCTTGGATTCTTTGAGATTGACGAGCTGGGCCTCGATTGGATGGATGTGCGAATTTTACGTGCACTTACCACAACGTTTCGGGGAAGACCGGTGGGTCTCTCTACTATTGCAAGTGCAGTTGGCGAGGACACGTCTACAATCGAAGATGTCTATGAGCCCTATTTGCTTCAGCGTGGGCTTATTGTGCGTACTCCACAGGGGAGAAAGGCAACAGCGGCAGCTTTTGAGCATCTGGGCATAACCCCGCCACCAGATAAGTAGGTAGCGTAAAGGAGGAGCTGTGCTCCAACGTGATTATATTCTCGCCCTCCTTGAGGATTTTGTTTCTACGGTGGTTCCGTGCCTCCGTAAGGCCTTTCTTCATGATGATCTTTCTTCGGTGCATGAGGTTGAGCAAGAGCTTGCCGGCCTACTTGATCTCGATGCTTCCTGTGCGCTTGCGCTCACACCTGACTCATTGGTTACCATGACGCGTCTTTCGGGCATCGGTGATTCATTAGCGGGCTATGCTGCTTATGTATTAACAGCACTTGCCGATGTGTATGATCAAACTTCTAATTCTGAACTCGCTGAGCTTCGCCGTGCTCAAGGACGTGCGATGGCACAAGCGTTTGGATGGGATCTGTCCGAAGTGCCCGAAGGGTTCGACGAGATTTCAAACATACAGAAGTCGCTTACTAAGTAAGGTGTGGGAAAAGGACTCACACCCAATTGAGAGGAGCTGGTACATGCTTTCGGATATTGAGATTGCTCAAGCTGCAGAAGTGGAAGATATCAGCACGATTGCGTCTCGGCTCGGCATACCTTCCGATGATCTTGTGCCTTATGGGTACGACAAAGCTAAGGTAGATTTAGCGGCACTTGAGAATCCTTCCAATACTCAAGGCAAGCTTGTACTAGTTACAGCCATGAGTCCTACTCCGGCAGGCGAGGGAAAAACTACCACTACCATTGGTCTTGCCGATGCACTCAATAGGCGCGGACATAAAACAGTTGTGGCTTTGCGTGAACCATCGTTAGGGCCAGTATTTGGCATTAAAGGTGGAGCTGCTGGTGGTGGCTATGCGCAGGTTGTGCCTATGGAAGATATCAACCTGCATTTTACCGGCGACTTTCATGCTATTGGAGCTGCTAACAATCTGTTGGCGGCAATGATTGATAACCACATCAAGCAGGGCAACGAGCTCGGTATAGACCCGAGGCGTATTACCTGGCACCGCTGCGTCGATATGAATGATCGTCAACTTCGTCATGTGGTAGACGGTTTGGGCGGTATTGCCAATGGGGTTCCACGCGAAGATTCCTACGATATTACCGTTGCATCCGAGGTAATGGCAGTACTATGTCTTGCAACTTCAATACGCGATCTTAAAGAGCGCCTGGGCCGTATTGTTATTGGTTATACCTATGATCGTCGTCCTGTTACCTGTGCACAGATCAAAGCTGAAGGAGCTATGTGTGCGCTGCTCAAAGATGCTCTTAAGCCAAACTTAGTACAAACACTTGAGCACACCCCTGCATTTGTCCACGGCGGACCTTTCGCCAATATTGCGCATGGATGCAACTCGGTTATGGCAACACGTATGGCGTTGCACTATGGTGATATTGCTGTTACAGAAGCGGGCTTTGGTGCCGATCTTGGCGCTGAGAAGTTCTGTGATATTAAGTGCCGTATGAGTGGACTCGCTCCGGATGCCTGTGTCGTTGTGGCTACCATTCGAAGCCTTAAGTACAACGGTGGTGTCGCAAAAGACGAACTCAACGCAGAGAATCTCGAAGCGCTTTCACAGGGTCTTCCCAACTTGCTTCGCCACGTATCCAATATGCAAGATGTGTTTGGGCTGCCTACGGTTGTCGCTATCAATAGGTTCCCCTCAGATACCGAGGAAGAAATTGCTTTGGTACGTGCCGAGTGTGCAAAGCTCGGTGTGAATGTGGCACTTTCTGAGGTATGGGCAAAAGGTGGCGAGGGTGGTCTTGAACTCGCTGACGAAATTGTTCGTCTGCTCGATACAACGCCAGCGCATTTCTCATGTTCTTATCCAACGGATACCCCAATTAAAGAGGCTATCGAAATTGTGGCTCAGCGCGTTTACCATGCGGAAGGCGTTGACTTTACTCCTGCCGCCCAACGTCAGATGCGCCAGCTAGAGCAAGATGGATTTGGGGCTCTACCAGTTTGTATTGCTAAGACTCAGTATTCGTTTACCGACGATCAAAAGCGTCTGGGAGCGCCTGAAGATTTCCGCATTACCGTTCGCGATGTGCATGTTGCTGCAGGCGCGGGATTTGTAGTTGCCCTAACAGGTGCAATTATGACCATGCCTGGCTTGCCACGCCATCCTGCTGCCGAAAACATTGATGTTGATGATCAAGGACGCATTACTGGCCTGTTCTAAGGTATATGCATAAATACGGTATTTACCTGCGAATATTTGCCAAATTTCATGAGTGTTTAAGCTCTATGCGCACAAGATGTAGTCATTTTCTTTGGCGCGCAACCGTCTTTTCGGTAAGCGCGCCATTCCTTTACTGTCAGGATTTCTCGAACATGGACGCCTGAGCATGGGGTAGACTAGAGCGCGTGACTGCGCTGCGGTCACGGCATCGCGCGTATGCGCATTGGTTCATTTTGTCCTGTGGGACAAAGAAAGAAAGGCACGTCATGGCTCAGGGTACTGTAAAGTGGTTCAATCCGGATAAGGGCTACGGGTTCATCTCCCGCGAGGATGGTGACGACCTGTTCGTCCACTACTCCGAGATTCAGATGGACGGCTTCAAGACTCTGGATGAGGGCCAGGCCGTAGAGTTTGATATCACCACCGGCCAGAACGGCAAGCTCCAGGCTTCCAACGTCCGCAAGATCTAGCTTCAATACTACTTTTCGTGGACGAAGGAGGGCCCTTTTGGGTCCTCCTTTTTTATGACTGTGATACGATGCCTTCCACGATTGAGGACAGGAGGCTCTATGTCACATACGTCTAAACGTGTTACCTCTCGTCATATGTCGCATCATTTTCAATCACTACGTTATGCAATATTTGTATTAGCGCTTCTTGTGGCTTTAGTGCCCACCTTTACGCTTACTGCATGCGATACACCTGCACCATCATCACATATCACCTCTTCACAGCTGCTCTCAGAGGAAGTTCCTGCCTATACAGGACAGCCATCTGTTGAGGTAGACGATGATAAGCCTTCCTTTTCTGATGAAGAGCTCTCCTACGCTCGTGAAAATGAAGGATTTGAATCATTTTCTGAGCTCGATGATTTAGGTCGCTGTGGTTCGGTGACGGTATGCGTTGGGCCTGAAACAATGCCTCAAGAAGGGGAGGAACGCGGCAGCATTGGGATGATTAAACCCTCGGGTTGGCAGACCTCAAAATATAATTTTGTTGATGGTTCATATCTCTATAACCGATGTCATCTGGTGGGTTGGCAGCTCTCTGGAGAGAATGCCAACGAGCGCAATCTTGTTACAGGGACACGCTCGATGAATGTTGAGGGTATGTTGCCCTATGAAGATGAAGTTGCTTCCTATGTAGATCAAACCGGAAATCATGTTTTGTATCGCGCTACCCCCATATTTGAGGGCGATGAGCTTGTGTGTAGAGGTGTGCAAATCGAAGCTTATTCGCTTGAGGATGATGGGGCGGGCATCTCGTTTAATGTGTTTTGCTACAACGTAGAGCCAGGCGTTGGCATCGACTATGCAACTGGAGACAATGCGGAAGGCGATGAGACTGCTGCTTTTGATGCAGAGACGACAGTCTCGAACAATGAAAGCTCTGCGACTTCAGAAGCTGCTGATGTAGAGGACAAAACAGAAAGCTATGTGCTTAACACCAACACCATGCGTTTCCATAATCCGACATGTCCCTCTGTAGAAGATATTGCTGACAATAACAAAGAAGCATACGAGGGTTCTCGCCAAGCCCTTATCGACGAAGGCTATAAGCCCTGCGGGAGATGTAAACCTTAATTAAAAAATCAATAGGCAGTCTTTCAAGTAGCATTCGAACGGCTACTCTTATCACAGGATTGAAGTTTAGTTTTTACTACGACAAGGAGGCGTTCTGTGTACAAGCTTGTTGCCTTCGACCTCGACAATACACTCTTTACCAACGATAAGCAGCTGCCGCCTGGCTTCTTTTATGAAGCTCGTAGGCTCACCGAGAAAGGTATTGTCTGTGCTCCCGCATCGGGGCGCTTTGTAAGCGAGCTTCGTGAGCTGTTTGCACCTGTTGCCGATAGTCTTGGCTTTATCGGATGTAATGCTCATGAGGTGTACTTGGGCGATCGCATGTTGCACAGGACAACGTTTGACGACGAGATTCTCTTTGCAATCCTTGATGCTTGTAGTGCAATCCCCGATGTAATGGTTGACTTTACCTCTCCAGAAACAAATTTTGTGATGGGATATGAGGGTACAGCAGCACAGGATGCACTTCTGCGCACGTATTACTCCAGCTGGGAGCGCATGGATATGCCGACAAAGCATATTCATACCTGGGGAGATGCTCCAATCGTTAAGGTCACTTGCGTGAACCCTGCTCCATGGGAGAGCACCGAGCAAGTAGCACATATTTCTCCGCGTGTTCGCCCAGTCTTAACAGCGGCTCATACCTGCGACTTTGCTCTTGATGGAGCGAGCAAGGCAACGGGTCTTGCTATGTTGGCGAAAGAGCTGGGCATTCCTATGGAAGAGACCATGGCCTTTGGCGATCATATGAACGATATTGAGATGATTGAGGCGGCTGGTTGTGGTGTTGCTATGGCAAATGCCATTCCTGAGGTAAAAGCTGTCGCCAATCGCGAATGTCCTTCAAATGAAGAATATGGCGTTATGAGCGTTCTTGCACAGCTTTAGGAGCGAAATGAATCTCATAGAGCGTATGCATGATGCAAGTTCTGATAAAGCTGCTGTTGAGCGTATAGAGAAACTGCTCACAGATGACCCCTCTCTTGTTGAGAAGCCCTGCGGATCATCCAGGGTGTGGCAAGGCAAGATTTTCGGTGTCGATCAGATTGAGGCAGAGCTTCCCGATGGAGTAGTAGAAACGGCAGCAGGATTGGTACAGGGAACGGATGAAGACGGAATCTATCGTTATCTTGGTATCCCCTATGCGGAGGCAAAGGAGCGCTTTGTCCCGGCAGAGGAAGTAGAGCCTTGGGACGAAGTATATGTAGCCGATAGCTTCGGTCCCATGTCTCCCCAGGGATCCATATCCGGGCTCGGTGCAGCTTCCGATCAGGATGGGACGGACAATAACTGTCAGAACCTTAATATCGGGACTCCCGGCATCAATGACGGCGGGAAGCATCCGGTCATGGTGTGGCTTCATGGCGGCGGATTCTCCACAGGCTCCGCCAATGAGGCGGGATTTGATGGAGAAAACTTAAGCCGTGAGGGTGACGTGGTGGTCGTAGGAGTGAACCACAGACTCAATACCTTCGGTTTTCTGGATCTTTCCGCCTATGACGATAAATATCAGTATTCCGCCAATGTAGGGATCATGGATATCGTGGATGCACTTGAGTGGATTCAGGACAACATTGAAGCCTTTGGAGGAGATCCTGACAATGTGACCATATTCGGGCAGTCAGGCGGCGGAGCAAAGGTGCTTGCGCTTATGAGCTCTCCTTATGCGGAAGGATTATTTGAAAGAGGGATCGTAGAGAGCGGCGCTACTGCAACCATGGGACCTGTATTTAATTCACAGGAGGCAAGCGCAAGGCTTGCGGAGCTGATCCTTGAAAAATTGGATATCGATCCTGAAAATGTGGAAGAGATACAGGAGGTGCCTGTGGAGGAGCTTCAGGCGGCTGCCACGGAGGCGCTCTCGGAAACAGGAAATGAGCTTCAGATCCCGGCGGCTCTTGGAGGCGGCTATTCCATGGACTGGCAGCCGGTCGTAGACGGAGACTTCCTTCCTACAAATCCTGTAAACGGAGATTCCTTTGCGGATGCAGGCAGGGACATACCCCTTCTTATAGGAAGCAACTTAAACGAGTGGAGCGGCTTTTTTGAGGCCGAGCCCATAGAGGAGACCGATGAGATAAGGGCGGCTCTG
>URWR01000040.1 GCA_900551595.1 uncultured Coriobacteriaceae bacterium | reverse complement strand
GCAAACACATAACACCTGAAATACCGCCTCCGCATACCTCTCCTATACGATCCAAATAAAAGCGCGCCAATTTTGCTCGCTGAGAAGCGCGTGCAGCGCTATCAGCTCTTCGCTCAAGTTCAGAGCAGGAGCGGCATAACTGCGGTAGATCTTTCTTTTTACCCTTTATACCGACGCTTGTATCAACTCCTAGCAACGCTTTTATGCTGCGATGGATAACGAGGTCCGGATAACGCCTAATGGGCGAAGTGAAGTGACAATAGGCACGGGCTCCAAGCGCATAGTGGCCCTCGTTATGAGGAGCATACACAGCCCGTGACTGGGCTCGCAAAAGCACCGATGTAACCAAGCGATCGGAAGAGGTGCCTCGCACACGCTCGAGTACCGTCTGCACGGCGAATGGATCGCCAGCAGCGATAAGCTCCGACTCCTCGGAGTTTACAAGCTCAAGCTCATGCAGAATCACAAGAGCGCTCTCGAGTCTTTCTGCTATAGGAGGCTCATGAACGCGATACGCACTTGATATATCAGCCTGAGCCAACCGTTGAGCCACACACTCATTTGCGACAAGCATGGCCTCTTCAACAAGTGAAGTTGCATTTGTACGTTCGCGAATACGAACTCCTTGTGGCTCACCTTTTTTATCGAGCACAACTTTTGCTTCCGCGGTTTCAAAGTCAATCGAACCGCGGCGCTTGCGAATAACCCTGCGCTTCTCAGCAACCTTATCGAGCGTCATAAGCGCTTGGGCAATTGTTTCGCGATGAGTCGCATCACAGGTCAGATCTGACGATGCACTCTTACCATCGAGCAGCTTCTCTACCGAATCGTAATCCAAGCGTGCTTGTGAGCGAATCGCTGAAGGTGTTATTTCAAACGACTGCACTTCTCCGTCTAAGGAGAGGTCTATCAGCACACTCATGCAGAGCCGGTCTTCATTTGGGCGCAATGAACAAATATCATTGCTCAAACGCTCTGGCAGCATAGGTAAAACACGATCGGCTAGATAGACAGAACAACCTCTTGCCCGTGCCTCAATATCCAATGAGGAATCCTGTGGAACATACTGCGAAACATCGGCGATATGTACTCCAAGCGTATAGCCCTGATCAGTTATGTCCACAGACAACGCATCGTCAAAATCACGTGCATCCACAGGGTCTATGGTAAAGCAGCAGCCCTTTCGCAAATCGCGACGATACGGTTGGGCGGCAAGAACACCATCAACATCAAGGGTAAGTGCGTCCGTCTCTTTCAAAACACGCTCAGGAAAAGCGCAGGGTAAATTGTAAGACGCTATAACACTTTCAATATCAATATCTATTTCGTCGGATGCGCCAACACGCCGATCAAGTGTTACAACACCTACTTCACGCCGCGTTGGATACGTCAAAATTCGCGCAACTACAAGATCTCCCTCTTTGATTCCCAAACGATCTGCGCTCTTATCATCGGGCAATACAAAGAAATCGCGTCGGATGCGTTCATCTAACGGGACAACAACACCAAGTGGAGATGCCACACCATAGGTACCCAAAAATGATTCACAGGCACGAGCCATTACCGACTGAACGTATGCACGCGGCTCTTGTGGCTGAGAGTAACTTGCATGACGAGAAAGCGTTACCCGCACTAGGTCGCCATCCATACCCTCACGGATGCCGCCGCGTGCAACATGGAATGTCCCCTCTTGTGTCTCCACAGTCGCCACGCCAGGGCGCACGATATGTAGAGTTCCCTCAAGGACAAGCGCACGTGACCGACGCTGTGATCCATATGCGCGTGAACGAGAATGTCTTTTTCTGCCCATGCGAGGTCCTCCAAAGATAAGAGGCGGCGCGCCTTATGGCTGCACCGCCTCAGAAACTCAAATCCTGTACAAGGTATTAAACCTTGAGGTAGCGCCTCATTGCAATGAATGAACCGAAGGCACCAATGACAACGCCTGCCAAAATAAGCGCCGCATAGATATGCAAGAGCGAGCTCGTATCAACCGTAAGGGTAAGGAACGAGAGGCTCTCTTCAAATCTTGGCAACACAAACGAGCAAAGCAGCTGTAAAGCACCTATGGAGAGCAGTGCGCCAAACAAAGCTTCAAGAACACCTTCGGTAAGGAAGGGCCCGCGAATGAAGCTATTTGATGCACCTACCAAACGTTCGATGGCAATCTCACGGCGACGAGCCGTAATGGCCAAGCGAATGGTGTTATTGATAAAGACAAATGCCACAAAGACCAGGAGTGCTACCAACACGATTGCAACAATACGGATATAGGCTGTCACGCTAAAGAGACGCTCAACGGTGCCTTGTCCGTAGAGGACTGAAGCAGACGCATCTTCGTCGTCAGCAACTGCCTGGAAGTCTGAATCAGCAATCAGCTTATCGGCGACGGCTGCCACTTCACGGGAGTCGTCGAGCTGAATAACGAGAGATGCGGGCACAGGATTGACGCCATCAAGTGCCGCAACAGCAGCCTCGGCATTGCGGTTTGACATTGTCTCGCGATACTCCTGAAGAGCCTCATCCTTGCTCTTATAGGTAACCGACTGAACGTTGTCCCACCCAGAAATCTTATCCTGAAGAGCCTCTACCGCACTCTGATCGGCATCATCGGAAAGAAATGCCTGAATAGTTACTTGGTCCTCCACACTTCCAACCATGTTGTTAAGCATGATCGAACCAATAGCAAACAAACCAATAATAAAGAGTGAAAGGAAAATGGTAACTACAGCACCCAAGGCCGTAGAGAGATTCCTCCGAAAGTGATGGCCTGCTTCACGCAGTGAATAACCCAAATTAGATGCCATAGTAGCCGTAACCTCCCCTCTCCTGATCGCGTACTACATGACCAGCCTCAAGAGCAATAACGCGCTTGCGCATAGAGTCAACCATTTCACGATCATGCGTAGCCATAAGAACTGTAGTGCCCGCACGATTAATACGCTCGAGCAGCTTCATGATGCCGAGCGAAATTGCCGGGTCAAGGTTTCCGGTCGGCTCGTCGCAAACAAGCAGTGGCGGACGATTGACCATAGCGCGGGCAACAGATACACGCTGCTGCTCGCCACCTGAGAGCTGATCGGGGTAGTTATCCATCTTCTCGCCTAAACCGACCAAACGAAGCACCTCAGGAACCTGAGCACGAATAACCGAACGCGGTTTGCCAATGCATTCGAGAGCAAACGATACATTTTCGTAGGTGGTCTTATCGGGGAGCAATTTAAAGTCCTGGAACACGCAGCCAATCTGGCGCCTCAAGAACGGCACCTTACGATTGCGCATATTCGTAAGGTCCTGGCCTGCAACGATAACTTGGCCATGAGTAGCCTTAAGCTCGCGTGTAAGCAGGCGAAGGAAGGTAGATTTTCCGGAGCCTGAATGCCCGACGAGGAAGACAAATTCACCCGGATAAATATCCAGGGTTACATCCTCAAGAGCAGGCTTATTAGGCTGCGCGGGATAGATTTTCGTTACATTTCTGAGTGAAATAACCGGATTTGATGAGCGGGGGAGCTCAGCTGAAGCAGCGTCCTGGAGAGGTGAAAATACGCTTGTAAAGCCCTCTTCACTCTCAACGATTTCTTCGGATTCTGATTCGACCTGCTCGTACTGAGCATCAAGAGCGGTTTGCTCGTCATAAACGAAGGGATCGGGAACCGACTGCTCGATGGCAGCAGGATCTGGGATATTTTGGATCGGAGCCACATTGTCAGGCTGTGCTGCTGGCTCTGCCGGATCCGGAATATTGGCCCATTCCCCTCGTTGCTCATCGTTGGCGAAATGATTTGCCACAAGAGCTCCTTTGTTGCGTTTATAGTACGGATACAATATGGATTCTAGCAAAGCATAGATGCTCTGCTCAGCGCAAGATCATCCTTCGCTAAAACAACGCCTCTCCGCAAAAATACGAAGAGGCGTTCACATTTCTTCTTACACAGGACAACTCGTGCCCAAGTTCACAGGACGGCTATTACTTAGCGCCGGTAACCTTTGCCCAGTCGGCAGCAAATCCCTCGAGACCCTTGTCGGTCAGAGGATGATGTACGCACTTCTTAAGAGCAGCAAACGGCACGGTTGCGATGTCGGCGCCCATGAGTGCAGCCTGGGTTACATGGTTAGGCGTGCGGACAGAAGCGGTGATAATCTCCGGGCCGCCCTCCTGCTCCCAGTAGCCATAGTCGTAGTTCTTTACGCACTCAACAACTGTTTGAAGCTGAGCAATGCCATCATCTCCGATGTCATCAAAACGACCAACAAACGGGGAGATGTAACGAGCACCTGCACGAGCGGCAAGAAGTGCCTGAGGAGCGGAGAATACGAGCGTCATGTTAACGCGAATGCCCTCTGCAGCAAGCGTGTGTGTTGCAGGAAGAGAAGCCTCGCAAATAGGAAGCTTTACCACGATATTGGGGGCAAGAGCGGCCAGACGACGGCCTTCTGCAATCATGTCCTCTGTGGTCTCAGCCGTTGACTCGGCAGAAACAGGCAGCCCTTCGCAAATCTCACAGATTTTGACCATGTGCGGCTCAAAATCAGCAAGGTTGCCACCCGTCTTGGAATACAGAGTCGGGTTGGTTGTAACGCCAGAGAGAATACCCCAGCTCGCCGCCTCCTTGATCTCATCAAGGTCTGCGGTATCGATGAAGAACTTCATGCCACTCCCCTTTGTCGTTTTGTTTACGCGAACAAAAGTACCTACTGGTATCTATACGTTAACTATACGCTGAAATCAAATAGAAATTTTAAGAGGTTGCACGCAAACTCAATAAACGGCAAACAACTTCACTGTTCGCCTAACTTACCAAAGCCCTGACCAAATGCTTCATGGACCTCTGAAATCACAACCAGCGCATCTGGATCCACTCTACCTGCAATATCTTTAAGTTGACCAAGTTCCGAACGTGTGAGAACAACAAGGAGAACAGGACGACTGTTACCCGACCAAACACCACGTGCTTGAAGCTCCGTGCAACCACGTCCCATCTCATACATAACTAGCTCAGCTATACGTTCGTGACGGCTTGAAATAACATATGCCATGCGCTCGGTGCTCGGACCATCCACCACCGCATCCAATACTTTAGAGCTCACAAACATGCAGATCATGGCATACAAAGCATTAGAGATTGAGAATACGGGAATCGAAAGAGCAATGACGGCGCCATCTACAACCGCTGCTGCCATGCCTACGCTTATAGCACCACCACGCGCCATAAGTTGGGCCACGATATCCGTTCCGCCCGTATTGCCACCGGTGCGAAAAACCATACCCAATCCAACGCCTGTGATTACACCGCCCCAAATGGCATAGAGCAACATGTCATCGCCCGTGAATACCGGCAGAACTGGAGCGAGAGCATCGACAAAAACATTAGAGAAGAAAATTCCTGCGAGGGTATATGCGAGGTAGCGTCGACTCCCTGTTTTTATCACTGGAATAAGCAGAAGTGCATTGGCAACAAGGCCTTGTAAGCCGATTGGGATGACAATCCCCATGCGCAGACCGACCGCATGAATAATGGTGGCAAGGCCTGTTATTCCGCCGGCAGCAAGCCCATTGGGTACCTGAAAACAGTCAACACCAACTGCAAAAAGCATAGATCCAATTGCAATTAATATTGCGTCGCGAACCTCCGTTACACCAATGGAATGAGCTTTCACGGCACCCGCCTCTCGCAACTACAAAGTCTCGGAACCTCTTACTGGGAGTTATCAGATGCGCGACTCCCAACTGCCCAACGATGATATGCGATAACAAACTGATCGAGATCACCGTCTTCAATCACGCCATCAACATCGCTTGTCTCGACACCAGTGCGCAGATCTTTAACCATTTGATAAGGGTATAAGACGTAGCTTCGTATTTGATTGCCAAAACCAATGTCGTGCTTGGGTCCACGAAGTTCATCTATTTCTGCTGCACGCCGTTCGAGCTCCATCTCATACAAACGGCTACGAAGAATCTTCATTGCATAGGCTTTGTTTTGTAGCTGACTACGCTCGTTTTGGCAAGTAACCACCGTACCGGTCGGCAGGTGTGTAATGCGCACAGCGGAGTCGGTGGTATTAACACCTTGCCCGCCATGACCAGAGGCATGATACACATCGATGCGCAGATCATTGGGATCGATATCTACTTCAACATCGTCAGGAAGGAGCGGAAGCACTTCTACACCTGCAAAGGTAGTCTGACGACGTTTTTTCTCATCTGTTGGAGAAATACGCACCAGGCGATGTACACCATGCTCAGAGCGCAGCATGCCGTAGGCATTCATGCCTGATACCGTAAACGTAGCGCGATCAATACCGATAACCTCCGCAGGAGGAGCATCGTTAACCGTTACGTTCCAGCCACGACGTTCGCAGTAGCGCAAATACATATGGAAGAGCATGTCACACCAGTCTTGCGCCTCAAGACCGCCTTGACCTGGTGTAACTGTGACAATCGCATCGCCATGATCGAGCTCATCGGTAAACCAGCTTGCCACTTCAAGTTCTGATAAATCGTGGTCTAAGCGATCAGCCAGACTCTCTGCCTCTGCGAGAAGCTCATCGTCTGCCGTCTCTTCACTTAATTGAAGGGCTGCTTCTGCATCCTCAAGCGTAGCAGCAGCCTCATCAACATCGCGTACGCAGGACCGCATCTGTGCAAGTCGCTCCATAGTGGCACGAGCAGCTTCCGCATCATTCCAAAAATCGGCCTGCGCACTCTGAGATTCAAGTTCAGCCACTTGTGAGCGGTTTTCTTCAATATGAAGATAGCTAGAAACTTCCTGCAGGCGACCTCGTAAAGCTTGAAGTCGCTCGTCCATCGTCTGCACTGCCATACCTATCTATTCCTGCCGTGGCAATTCTTAAATTTCTTTCCACTTCCACATGGGCATGGATCGTTACGTCCTACCCCTACATATGGGTCGGGATCGTCTGCTTTGCGATAGGTACGTGGCTTTCCAGCAGAAGGAGTTGGAGTCTTACCGGCACTTTCTACTGCTTTGGAAGCCGCTTGTTTCGCTCGAGGAGCGCTGACACGGCGCAGCGTAGAGGCACCTTGATCCCCGTCCACATCAGCCGGACCTGAATATGTCGCCTTAGAGAAGCCCTCATCCCCGGCAGGCTGCTCAGGAGCTATGGCAATTTCGATACGCAGGATAGTACGCAGGAAATCCTCATACATCGTGCTTACAAGCTCGCTAAAAGCTTGGTAGGCTTCGCTCTTATATTCAACGAGCGGATCACGCTGGCCAAAACCTCTGAGACCAATACCGGTCTTGAGATAATCCATCTCCTGCAGATAGCTCATCCAACGGGTATCGATAACACGCAGCATGACTTGCGTAGAGAGTGTTGCCATGATCTCATTGCCAAGACGAGCAGCCTTATCCTCATAGCAACTAAATACAAAGTCATCTACAAGATCGACCAGCTCATCGTGGTCGAGATTCTCATCAATTTCTGGAATGTCCTCACGGCCAGTGAGTTCATGCAGCCACTTCTCAAGACCCTTGTAATCCCAGTCTTCTGGCGAAGCTTCTGCAGGGCAGAAGTTAGCTACCTCACGCTCGACAGTATCGGAAGTGACGTCCGACACATGTTCGGTTAAGTCCTTGCCATCCAGAATCTTATTGCGCTCTTCGTAGATAACCTGGCGCTGCTTATTCATAACGTCGTCGTAGTCCAAGACGTTCTTACGCATTGAGAAGTTGATTTCCTCAACCTTGCGCTGCGCACTCTCAACTGCCTTGGAAACGCGCTTTGATTGGATAGGTTCGTCAGGCGGCATGCCAGCGCGTTCCATCCATTCGGCGATATGATCCATGCGCTCACCGCCGAACAGACGCATAAGATCGTCTTCAAGCGACAGATAGAACTGCGTTTCGCCGGGATCTCCTTGACGACCCGAACGACCACGCAACTGGTTATCGATACGGCGACTCTCATGACGTTCGGTACCAATAACGCAAAGACCACCAGCGGCTATAACATGTTCACGTTCAACTTCACAGGTCTTGCGTGCTTCCTCAAGTGCCTGATTGAGCTGTTCTTCAGTAGCCTCTTCTGGATCGATACCCTCTGCACGCAGTAAGTCCTGCGTCAAGAAGTCTGGATTGCCTCCGAGCAAAATATCGGTACCACGGCCAGCCATGTTCGTGGCGATAGTAACCGCTCCCTCTCGGCCCGCCTGTGCGACAATAGCCGCCTCACGCTCATGGAACTTTGCATTCAGCACGCTATGACGGATACCGCGTTTGTCCAGAATTCGCGAGAGTCGCTCGGAATTCTCAATCGAAACAGTACCAACCAGGCAAGGTTGACCTTTAGCATGACGGCGCGCGACATCATCTGCAACCGCCTCAAACTTGTAAGGAATTGATCGATAGACCAGATCGACATGATCCTCACGAATTACTGGCTTATTAGGAGGAATTGCCTGAACTGGCAAGTTATAAATCTCTCTAAATTCCGCGTCTTCGGTCATAGCCGTACCGGTCATACCAGCAAGCTTGTCATACAGACGGAAGTAGTTTTGAAGCGTGATAGTAGCTAAAGTTTGATTTTCCTCACGTACAAGTACGCCCTCTTTAGCCTCAATTGCCTGATGCAAGCCTTCTGAGTAACGGCGGCCTTCCATGATACGACCGGTAAACTCATCAACAATCTTTACTTCGCCATCGACAACAACATATTGTTGATCGCGATGGAACATATATTGTGCTTTTAATGCCTGCTGCAAATGGTTTACCAGCTGACCAGACATATCGGCATAAATGTCATCAATACCGAGATTTCGCTCGATTTTGCGCAAACCTTCATCAGTGGCCGTAATGGTATGTTTGGCCTCATCCATCTCATAATCTCGGTCAAGCACCAAGCCACGCACAGCCCGAGCAAAGTCTTTATAGGTGCTCGCGGACTTTGTACCTGCGCCTGAAATAATGAGCGGGGTTCGAGCCTCATCGATAAGAATGGAGTCGACCTCATCCACTATTGCATAGTGATGGCCACGCTGAACACGAAGGTTAGCACGCGTCACCATGTTGTCGCGCAGGTAGTCAAAGCCAAACTCTGAGTTTGTTCCGTAGGTAACGTCGGCGGCATAAGCCGTGCGCTTCTCTGCAGGCCTTATACCGTTCTGAATGAGGCCAACCTTCATTCCCATAAAGCGATAGATTTGGCCCATCCACTCACTGTCACGCTTAGCGAGATAATCGTTCACCGTGACGATATGAACGCCTTTGCCATCAAGGGCATTGAGATAACCTGCGAGGGTCGAAACCAATGTCTTACCTTCGCCTGTTTTCATTTCGGCGATCATGCCCCGATGAAGAGCAATACCGCCGATAATTTGCACGTCAAAGTGGCGCATGCCTGTTGTGCGCGCTGATGCTTCACGCACAGCCGCAAATGCTTCAGGCAGCAGATCATCCAAGCTCTCTCCGTTAGCCAGTCGCTCACGGAAAAGCTCTGTTTGACCCGAAAGCTCCTCATCGCTCATAGCCTCAAAGGTAGGGCCGAGGTCATTGACATGCTGTGTTATCTGTTCAAATTCCCTGAGCTCCTTATCTGAACCAACCGAAAGAAGCCTTGAGAAAAATCCTGCCATAGTAATCCTCTAGTCGCATCCATAGGCCGTATCCCTATATGGCCCAGTGCCGTGCAACCTCTTACTCTAACGATTGCAACGCCGCGCGCACAGTCCACCGTAAGCCATCATGATAATTGCGCAGTTCTCACATCATTTACGCACCCTTTATGGCATAAAAGCTAATCTTTCCTTTTCAGCATTATGAACGATTTGGATGCTTCGGGTGTTTCTCCATTGAGTTGCTAAGCGGACCTCTTCCGATGTGGTTTTACCATTGATTCGGCTTCTTTCATAAGGTGTCGCATGCTGCTTGAAGGTGGCAGACCAGTTACTTCTATCAAACCTTGTGCATAGCGCTCGTATTCACGATGCGCTTCAACGGTTCTTCCCTGCGCAAATAATGCTTTTAGTTCAGCTTCTATCACGTCTTCACGCAGACTATCGGCATGATGCGCATTTCGGGCAAACCACTCTGCTCGGGTTGGAGAACCCTGTCGCAAAGAAGCCTCTGCTCCTTCCACCATCACATCAACAAATCTTCTGCGTTCCTCTTCTCTTCTTGCCTGCATAATGCCCGTTGCATCGCCCATGGCCACGAGATCTCCTGCGTAAAGCTCTCGTACATTTAGACATTTTTGAATAGTGATGGCATCATTCTCAACATGAGAAAGAGCACGATCGCATGACTTTTCAAATTCATCTATATCGCATGTTACGTTAGCCATGTTGAGCCAAAGTCTGCCATCAGAACCCTCTATATATCCACCTGGCGCTGAGGATTGGCCCAATGCTTTTCTTAACGCACCAAGCGTTACATAGAGGCGGTCTCTCCCAACAAGATAATCGCAGTTAGGCCATAGTGCTGACACAGCCTCTGCCCTTGTCATTGCATGTCCTTCAACCACAGCAAGTAAGGCCAACAAGACCTTTGCACCTTTGCGCTTCCATGCCGATTCTGGAATAGGCGTATCACCCTTGAGAATCTCAAAACCTCCCAACATATTGATGCGAAGAAGCGGCATGCCACCAGAACCAGACGCCCTCACGTGCGTCTCCCGCTGTTTGAGGCCGGATGGTTTTGTCTCTTTGTGTCCGGAATTTCTATTCTTATCTTCCTTCGTGTGCGCTGGCGCATTGTGGTCTATGAGAGCTGCCCTCCATCTCGTTGGAAGCGCATGAAT
>URWR01000039.1 GCA_900551595.1 uncultured Coriobacteriaceae bacterium | reverse complement strand
ACCCGTCGCGCCCGGCATGGGCCAGCTACTACAGCCTGGGTACCGCGGGCCACGACTTTACCTTTGACTTCACGGCATCGGGCACGTACCGCATCTACTTCTACTTTATGGACAACGACAGAAACGACCCCCAAAACGACAAGGGAATCTACTACCTGCGCACCACGGCGGAGGTGACCGTAAACGACGCCGCCCGCCCAAGCGTCACGCAGATCGTCAACAACGCCGTGGCTCAGTGCAGGCAACAGACAAACGGCTCGGAATACGACATGGCGCTGTGGCTCCACGACTGGACGCTCGACCAGCTGGAGTACGACCACAGCCTCAACTGGTGCTCGGCCGAAAGCGGCCTCACGCGCCACCAGGGCACCTGCGAGAGTTACCAGCGCATCTACTCCAAGCTCCTTGACGCAGCGGGCATCGCCAACGGCCGCATCACCGGCAACGGCCACACCTGGAACGCCGTAAAGATCGACGGCAAATGGTGCCAGATGGACCTAACCTGGGACGACACCAGCGACAACTGGTACGAAGACCTGGACCAGCGCCATCTGTACTTTGGCCTAACCGACGAGCTCATGGCAATCGCCCACTCCGACCACACGGCAAACTACCAAAAGGATGACTACGCCTACCGCTCGACCGACCTGTCCAACAATTTCTTTGTGCGAAACGGCAAGGCCGATGAATGGGCCGAGAAGTATGCCGATCGCATTCAGCAGCACCTAGATACCAAGGAAGAGAGCTTTTCCATTAATGCCGACAACCAGTCCTTCCCACCAAGCATCTCAGGGCTTCAGAATGGAATCGTTGCTTATGCGATGAATCAGAGGGAATGGAAGACCGACAGTGCCAAAGCTGAGTTAACCGCGACTTCGAACGTAACCATGGAGTCCAATAGCAAATGGAGGGCCAAATACAATGTGCAGTCGGAATATAGTAATGAGTGCACAAAAGAAGCACTTCCCGACGGGAGATACTGTATTGCAAGCGTGCTGGATCCAACCAAAAAGCTGTCCTCAAACGCCGGCACCTCAGCGTTAACTCAAGAAATTGTCGTTTATTCTTTCTCCTATGTGAAGGATTATGATTCCTACAGGATCACTAGAGGAACCAAATGCTTGGGATCCAAAGGTACGCAAGTCATGCTTCTTGAGCCCTCTTACTCCAAAGATCAACTTTGGCGATTAGAAGAAAGCGGAACAAACTGGACAATTAGAAACCTTGAGACAAATAAGGTAATCGATGACAAGTGGATGCAGACAAGCGAAGGAAGCACTGTATGGCTATACGAATACAACAACTCACCAGCTCAAGCATGGAGCCTAATCCCAATAGACATGTCGAGCGATCGCAGCATCGCTGACGGAAGTTATAAGTTATCAAGTCCTATATGCAGGGAGATGGGGATTACTTTATCCGAAGAATCCTTTGTACTCTCGTCATCTCCTATGGAGTTGAAATTAGAATACAAAAAGAACAGTAATTTATATGCAATTTCAACGGGCAATAAATATCTAATTTCAGCGGACAACACAATCGCACAATCGAATAATTGCAGTAGCCTGAATGCCCTGTGGGTCATCTCGGAATCAAACGGTATGTATACGCTAACCAACGCTGCGACTGGCACAACCGTTGATGATAAATGGCTTGATACGAAAGAAGGCTCCGAAATCTGGTTATATGAGTCAAACGGCTCCATCGAGCAGCAATGGATTGCAATTGGTGGCAATTCCTATGAACAGCCAATTCCAAACGCTAGGTATACAATTGAATCCACCCTAAAAACAAATATGTATATAAAATGCAGCACCGGAGGAACAATTTTGTCGTCCTCTCCTGATATATTAGATTTCTCGTTCGACACGTAAAGTGGAGCGTATTTCATCAAGTTCGATGGGAAATACTTGACCTCAGATAACGGCCTTGTTCTCCTCCACGAAGAGAACGGCGATGCGAACCAGTTGTGGAAGCTATCGAAAACAGAAGGGAACTGGACCATAAGCAATACTTCAGATGGACGCTGCCTCGATGACAAATGGCTAGAAACGACAGAAGGAAGCACCGTTTGGCTCTATGAGTCAAACGGCACACCTGCCCAAGCATGGAGATTATTACAGAAAGAACCAGCAACACAAGGATAAGATTTGCTATTTACCCTGACGCAAAAGATGCTGAGTACCCCTCGTACGATTGAAAGTGGATACTTTGCGGCTTTAGCGACGACTTTCGTTGCTTTGCTTTCTAACTTTGAAAAACAAGCTCGAGAAGAGCTCTTTTTCATATTCATTTAGGCCAAATCGCCATAGTAAAGCTAAAAGTACCGTCAAGAAAAAGAACGCTGACAGGACAAGACCAAGCCAGGTTCCCCGCCCAAATGGAAGATTCCAGTACAAAAGGGCAAATAATGCAATAACCGGCATGGCAATAAGCGCAAGTCGCCCAATTTCTGTCCAGAATCGACGAATATCAAGCCCGATCTTTTTCAGATAGTACCAATTCATAACGAAGCCATTTCCGATGAGCATAGCGATCGCCGTGGAAAGAGCTGCGCCCACAAGGCCCACAACGTTAAGTAATACAATTGTCAACACAACATTAGCAATCGCGATGAGAAGATACATCATACCTCGAAAATAGTATTTGTTCACGACCTGAAGGATAGTGAGCCCGAGGTTCTGCACGATATCAATCGTAAACGGAATCATCACGACAATAGCAATGAGATAGGAGATGTAATAGCCTTCACCGGCCCAAAGAGTCATGAAGTCAGGTCCAAGAACGGCAAAACCGCCCAAAACCGCGATGCACACCATAAAAGTAAGTCGTCCGACCTTGGTAAAAAGGTTGGAAATTGCTTCCATATCATGGTCGCGATGGTAAAGCTCAGAAACGTGAGGAAGGAAAACAGAGGCTATCGCTATACCGATATACATGTATGCCGAATAGACCTGCGACCCTACCGAGTAAACGGCTACCGACTCGGGGCCATACATGAAGCCAACAATAAGCTGATCGGTCTTCCAGAAAATCTGATCAGCAACAGTAACGAGAACGACGGAGGCGCTAAAGCCGAGAAGTCCTTTGGCCAGTGCCTTGTCCCAACCATGGTATTTCCAGCTCGCCTTAAGCACATTCTTCGAGTAGACCCTCTGCGCTGTTGCACAGAGGACATTCAGGCCCAGAACCACAACGCAGATTGCGACTGCGTAAGGGCACACCCTCGTCAAAAGAACAACGATTACTGGCTGCAATGCAAGCGAAAGCAGCTGGGTGCCCTTGAGGAAAAGAAAGCACTCCCTCGCGGTGAGAATCGAAATGTTGATAGTATTATTCATCGTAACTATACAGTTTACGCCCAGAATTAGAAACATTATACAGCACTCATCGAGCTGCGGCCCGGTGAAGGAAGCTGCATAGACGTTTCTGAACACAATCGCCAAGATGCCCATTACGGCCATTGTTGCTACGGACATTACGAGATATATGCGCTTCGCGATGGCGAGCGTGTTCTCCATTTTAAGGCCATCGCCCTCAGCCATGTACATGCAGTAGTATCTACCAACACCAGCAGCAAGCACGCTGTTGATGGAGACGATATAAGCCATCACCGAACCAATGAGCTGGTAAATTCCGTATTCACTTTGCCCAATGCAGGACAGCAAGATAGGAACATAAATTAGCTGAACTACAATCTGAACGACCGTGTAAGCGTATGAGATTATTACCCCCACACGACGGCCCGAGTTACAAGACATAATCCAAATCCAATCCGTGTTAATTGCCGAAACGAAAGACTCACTAAAGAGACTCTTTTACGCGACAAGCAAAAATGAATAGCCGCGGTGAAAACTTGAGCAGTTTGCATTTGAGACGCAGCTCTCTACTCAGTGACTCTAATCCATCAGAGCAGCTAAGCAATTCAGCACGAAGTCTATTAAAATCGTACCCTAGTCCACTTTCCCTACCACATTTCGACAATGCCATCAAGGTGAACAACACGTAAGACGAGTACGCCGGATCTGATCTACCAAGACCTAATTCCGAAAGATATATTTCTTTGGCAACGCGTTGAGCGCCGAGCAATTTTTCGGTAGTCTGATTATTGACTGCGGAATCTTTGCGGTCTACCACATAGCAATAGAGGGCGGCATCGACAGAAACAACCTTCTCAACCCTGAGCCATAAACGATAGAAAAACTGCCTATCCTCCAAAAGGCTAAGTGACTCATCGAAACGCAAATCGACGCAAAGACTTTTCCTAAATACATGCGAATGAGGGTAAAGGCCATCTCCAAGAAGCAAGGGGCCATCCTTAGGCCCACGTCCAAGATAGGGCGCGGGCAACAGCCCAATTACATCACCGCTTACGCTGACTTTATCCTCAGCAAAGCAAAGCAAGTCGATTTCAGAATCTGCTATAGCGTCGAGAACAACGCGGAGGGCCCCGTCAGGAACCCAATCATCGCTGTCAACAAACCATATATACTCGCCTGAAGCCTTCTCCAGGCCAAAATTACGGGCAGCAGATACGCCCTTGTTAGCCTGATGTAGAACAGTTACCTTCGGGTCTTCCCCATACACGTCGCATAGTTCACCTGACAAATCCGATGACCCGTCGTCAACGAGCACAAGCTCGCAGGCGTCATCCATCTGAGGCAGAAGTGAACCGACACAACGTGGGAGTTGTTCTTCGGTGTTGTAGACGGGAACAACAACGGATAGCTTCTTTACACACGCTCCTGTCACATCCGCCTCGCAAACCTAGGGTCATCGAGCTTAGAAATACCATCTGTGCAGTCAGATCTGACCTGCCGACAAGATACGCTCAGGGAGACAGAAACTATCGCAAGCGCGAAATAGAAGGCGATGCCGAAAGAAACCTCAACAAGAGAAGTGAGAATCGTTCCATAAAGTACTCCTATAAGGGAAAGAGCCTTCTCGTTTCGCTCCCCCTTTTCACCAAGTACACCATGGACCATAAGGCCGAAAGACGCAACACCCACCAGACCATACATAACAGCTATGTCCGCGATACCATTTTGTGCGTTGCCCCAACCGACAACACGCTCAACAATATTGTTGCCATAGCCAAATCCGACGAAAGGGCTAGTGCCGATGATAATGCCCAGACTATCGTAAATCGGCGTTCTTCCGGTCATGGTCAAGCTTCGGCCAAGAACGTCCTGAATGAAACTCTGGACATAGGGGTTTTGTAGCATCATGCCCGAACCGAAGAAAACGATATTTGCAATCGCGAGAGCACCGATAAAGACCGTACCCTTTGAGCAAATGTCTTTTACCTTCGTAGGAATGGCAACAACAACTGCAACGGCAAGCAGAAAACCTAGAAGAGCAGTCATTGCGCTTGCCTTGATAAGAACAAGCACCGTCTCAGCAACAAAGGCCCAAAAAATACCCCAATTATAGATAACGTAGCCATGACGCTCCGCCAACAGAGTCCCATAGATAACAACGAGCAGAGAGTGAATATCACCCGTAGAGAACTTGTTGCCGATAAGGTAAGAACTGACAGAATTATTCACGTGAGCAGTAAAAACAAAGAGATCGTTTACGAGGCACATCAACAGAAGCGGCCAAAACAGCGCGCTTAATGCACCATAAAGCCCGTATCTCTCTTTTAGCTGAGCAAAGCCAAGGAATAGCGCTACGGCATTTAGACCCAAAATTGCCGCATACAGTGCATTCTGAGCTCCTCCACCGGCAAATAACGTGCAGCCAGTGATGACAAAGGCAAATTGCAAAACCCAACCAATGCCAGGGACTTTAGGAATCGAGCGGTAGCAAATGATTAACAGGAGCGCTATCGCGCCGCAACGAACGCTCTGCGCCAAAGTAGTGGGTAAAAAAGCAAATTTATACACTGATAGAATCATAAGCACGACAATGCTAAAGCGATCCAGTGATTCTTCAGCGTTATATCTCGGCAGTTTCATCTGTGTCGACTTTGAAATCAAGATTCTGCCCTCTTCAGTCTAGCAATCATCTAGAAATTCTCCAAAGCTTTCGTAGACCCTAGTATTCTTCATCCACTCCAAGCTCTCATCCCACGTCCCCATCAGCCTCGTCTGCGACTCATGCACACCGCAGAGATGCTCGGGGTCCGCGAACAGCGGGAAGTACTCGCGAATCTCCTCTGGCTTGGGATCGCGATCCAGCTTCGTCCGGAAGCAACGCACATACTCCTTGGCCTCCTCGACCTGTACGGCAGCACGCTTCTCCCGGTAGTGCTCGAGCGAGCAAATCCGCCGAGCGGGCACCCCCCCCCAAACCGAATCTCCCTCGACATGGCCGCTCACCACAGCATGGGCACCGATGATCACGTTATCCTCAATAGTCGTACCGCACAGAATGGTGGCACCCCATCCAACGAAAACGTTGTTGCCAATGGTAACCGGCTTTTCGTTACCCAGAATCTCCCCAGTCTTACCCTTTACAACAGACCAACTGAAGTCATGAGTCAGGATGGTGATCGGTCCGGTGAGATTAACGTGATCCCCGATGGTCAAAAGGTGTGGATCGGTCACGTCAACATGCGTTTCTCCCGGACAATGGAACGTAACGTCCTCCCCGATCGCAACGCCGCGCGAACGCAGGTACTTCAAATATCCCTCGTTGCTCACGAAGAGCTTGTTGTAAACCTTCCTCACCACGTCTTTTAAAGCCATGCTCCCGCCTCCAATCTAGAAAACCCCATGCGCCGCCGCGGCATAGAGAACGTTCGCGGCACGCCGCATCAGCAGCTCCACGAAGGCCCTCTGCGCAAAGCCGAGCCTCTCGCAAGGGTAATCGTTTATCACCTTGAGCAGGCGCTCGTCGCCCGCCATCTTCCGTATAGCATCGCAGGCATCGCGGCGGGTCTTGCCGCTCACGCGGGACACCTCCTGTGAGATACACATCTTCATATAGATGAAAAGCGTCTTCTTCAGCCTCAGCACGCAGTCCGCCTCTGCGGGTGAGTCCTCCACGAGCTGGAGGGCATAGTCGTAGAAGTACAGGCATGCCTCGAAACGGTCTGGTCTGTATGAGGTAGTGAGTGACGAAAGGTTGGTGCGGTACGAATACCCCACGCAGCTCGTCGTAGCCACTTTGCTACAAGTCCGCAGGTACCTGTATTTAAAGACAAAATCCTCGCTGATTACCTCGCGCTCCGAGGGGAAGCGCAGAGAGTGTTCGTCTATGTTCGTTTTTTTGAACAAAGACGAACATACCGACATCGGGATCGAATCGGACGCCTCGGGGGCGCTGCCGCACACGCGGGGGACAAGACCCGTCACCAGCTTGTCACCTTCCCACACGACATCCTCAAGCTTGAACTCGAACTGGGGATTTCCCGCGCCATCGCGCTTAGTGAACCCGCCTAGCACGCAGTCCGCCCCGGTATCCTCGATGGCGCGGGCGAACGTCGCGACCATGCCGGGCTCAAGCCAGTCATCGGAGACGACAAACATCACGTGCGTGGTCTCGGGGCGCAGGCTGTCGAGCCCTGTGTTACGCGCGAAACCCAGCCCCGCGTTTTCCTTATGCACTGTCCGAACGCGATTGTTTTTGGAGGAGAGTCGATCGCACAGCTCGCCCGACCCGTCGGTCGAACCGTCGTCGACAAGCAATACCTCAAGCACCGGGTACGACTGCCCAAGAATTGAGCGGACACACTGCTCGAGATAGCATTCAACGTTGTACACGGGCACGATGACAGATATGTTCATCTTTAAATCCACGTTTTCGAAAGCTTTCTAGTCGTATCTCTTAATCAACCGTGCAGACGCGCCAGAGTACACAACGCGCCCTCTTCGAGAAGGTCACGAGTAATAACGGAGTTGGCTGAGACGAGCGAACGATTCGCAATCGCACAGCCACACGTGACGACCACGTTGGCACAAAGCCAGCAGCACCGCGCGATGGAAGTCATTGCATGAAACAGCTCCGAGGAGACCCCTTCCCGATTAAATTCGTGTTCGCGGTCGTAGACCTGGACGTTAGGTCCAAAGAGCGTGTCGTCGCCGACACGGACAGACTCGGCCACAAAACGCACCTTGGCGACCCGCAGGGCGGACGCGCCCCATTTGAAAGCCTTGGACAGCTTCCCACTCATAGCATCGCCTCCCTGTAGAAGTCCAGATAACGTTCCCGCCAGGTCTCGAACGAGTATTCCTTCTCGTAGTCCGAGCGCCCCTTCGCCCCAAGCCTGTCGCGCAAAGACGCGTCGTTGCAAAGCAGCTCGAGCGCGGCGGCAAGAGCACCCGCATCGGCCGGAGTCACGAGCAGGCCATTATCCCCATCGCGCAAAACGTCTAAAATCCCATCACACGCACTGGCGACAACGGGAACGCCGACGCTCAGCGCCTCAAGCAGAACAAGGGGCAATCCCTCCCAAAGCGACGGCATGGCGCATATATCAACCTGCGAAAGAAAGTTCTGGGAGTCGTCTCGCCTCCCGAGGAAAACGATGTCGTTCACAGCCGCAGATCTGCGGGCACGCTCGCGCAGCTCACCTTCGAGCTCACCGTCGCCAACAAGGAAACAGCGGGCATGAACGCCCCTCTCAGCGAGAATCCCCATAGCATCGACGAGATATTCGGCGCCCTTCTGCTCGCTGAGACGGCCAACGAAGCCGATCTTCAAAACACCCTTCGCACATCCCGCCACGGCGGGTATCTGAACGATTCCCCCGTCGAACCCCGGAACGCCATTGGGGACAAGTTTCACCATGTCATCTGGCAACCCGTAATAGCCTACGAGGTTCTCATACACCCTACCGCCGCATGCTGCGACGCGCATACCCTTATAGAGGAAACGCGTGACAACGCGACCGCCGCTAAATACGTTGTGAGCGGTGGCCACGGCGCGTACACCCGCAGGAAGAGCCAGATGACAATAAAGCGCAGCCATTCGATGGTGGCAATGAACGAGGCTCACGCCATTTTCGCGTACAACCTTCTTCAGCTCGCTAGAGACCCTGGCGTAAGTAGCGGGGGTTTTTGTCAGTGATGTCAGGAATCCTAAAGTGGGGGACGCCCATTGCATCGAGCTCGGGTAGAAGCTCTCCGCCGCATGACATCACGCCCAAAAACGCGACCTTATCATTAAGTACGCGGCAAAGCTGGAGTACCACTTTCTCGGTACCCCCCATCGCCATGGTACGTGTAAACATTAGGATGCGCATATCGCTCAGCTTGGTGGACAATTTACGCTCACCCCTTATGTTTTCGACACATCGCAAGAAAGTGCCAACTATCGATGAAATAACGCCTAAACAGTCGACTGGGCTCTTTGAAGAAACGGTAAAGCCACTCGATGCCCATACGGCTCACCCATTCGGGGGCGCGACGCACATTGCCCGCCAGAAAGTCGACGGTGGCGCCACAGGAGATAGAGACAGGAGCCCCGTAAACCCCGCGATTCCCCTCGACGAAGACCTCCTGCTTAGGACACGAGAGACATGCGAGCAGTATGTCAGGCTTTGCGGATAATACCTTGTTATTAATCTTGTCGAGCTCAGCGGGATCCTTCTCGAACCCGAATTTCGGCGAATAGGCACCCACAATCTTGAGACGGGGGTGCATAGCCAGCAAGTTGTCACGCGCCGCCTCGGGTACACCCTCTTTACCGCCCAGGATAAACACCGAAAGCCCCTCGCGCTCGGCCATGGCGCACACGGCCGGCACAAAGTCGCTACCGGAGACCTTCTCGGGGAGCGGTATCCCCAGCTTCTGTGCGACCTTCAAAGGCGGCTTACCGTCCATAAGGGAGAGGTCGCTCCGCTCGATAGCACCTCTGAGCGCAGGGTCCTTATCTGCCTTTACCATCACATCGACGTTCAAGAACAACACGTGCGATGGCACGGACGTGCAAGCGAGTTCCCTCACGCGTGCGAGAGCTTCTTCACGTGTAAGAGCATCCACAGGAAGTCCGAGGAAGTCATATCTCTTGTTGTTCACAACGTCAGCCAAGACAGCCAACCTTTCCTTAATTACGCTTCACAATCTTTGCGGGCACGCCCAACGCGACGCATCCGGCAGGCACTGATTTGGTAACCACGGCGTTCGCGCCAATCACCGCTCCGTCGCCAACCTCAATATCGCCGAGCAGCACGCAGCCGGCACCGAGCATCACGTCATTCCCGATTCTCGGAACCCCATCACCGGGAGCAACCCCCCCCCGACCAGCCTGAACCAATCGTCACGTGCTGAAAGAAACGACCGTTCCGCCCCACTACGGCATTAGGATGGATAACGCACCCAAGACCCAAGTGATAAAACTCACAGCTGGGGTCAATCTGCGTGCCAACACCAATGTCACAGGAAAACAGAACCCTGCCTAGTTGGTGCAGTAATGCCGCCGCGACTCTACCCAACTTGCCATGCCCGGCCAACTTGTTTGCAACCAGTGCAAGCCTGAGATTTGCTTTATTGGACATGAGGCGTCACCCCAACGGCAATAAATCGCACGCCTACGGCTATAGCGGCCGCTTCATCACTTGGCTTATCACCGTACATCACGCACTCGGCGGATACTGCATCGAAGTCCCGCATCGCAGCCAGCAACATCCCTGGTGCAGGCTTTCGGCATTCGCAGGGTCCCGTATAGTCGGGGTGGTGCGGGCAGAAGTACCAAGCGTCCACACGGACGCCGAGCTTTTCCAGCTCATCCTCCATGCAGCGATGAAGACGGCGCATATCGGCCTCGGTGTAGAGGCCCTTGGCGATTCCGGCCTGGTTGGTCACGACGACGACCTTATAGTCGGGGTCATCGGAGTAACCACGCATGATGTCGACTGTGGAGGGGATCAGCTCCAGCTTCT
>URWR01000038.1 GCA_900551595.1 uncultured Coriobacteriaceae bacterium | reverse complement strand
CCAGGCGCTCGTAAAGCTTGGACTCGTGCCTTACGGCGATATTGTTGATGCCACACCCAACGCCCCAACACTCACGTTTAATACCATCGGACGGCACCAGAGTCGTTTGGTACGCACACGCGTAGCAAGCGATCTTTCTCCATGGCTGTCCGCATGCAAGACCGGCGAAATATATACCGTTGCCATCTCGCACGGCGAAGGCCGCTTTGTTGCAAACGACCAGGTATGCGCAGAGCTACAAGCCGGCGGACAAATCGCCACGCAATATGTTGACGAGACTGGCAAACCCAGCATGGATCTCTCGGTTAACCCCAACGGCTCAATCCTTGCCATCGAAGGCATTACAAGCCCCGACGGTCGTGTCTTTGGCAAGATGGGCCATGTGGAGCGCCGTGGACAAGATCTCTATCAAAATGTTCCTGGCGAGAAATACATGCCTATCTTTGAAAGCGGTGTCGCCTACTTCTCGTAACGTTTCAACATGTGGCTGGTAGTACTTAACACTTAGTTTGGAGGGAGTCGAAATGAGTTTTCTTGAGTTAGCACAAGCGCGTTACTCTGAGCGTCACTTCGCATCTACGCCCCTTGAACCTGAGAAGCTTGAGTACATCTTGGAGGCTGGTCGCCTCGCTCCCACTGCAGAAAACTACCAGCCACAACGCATTTTGGTTGTGCAAAGCCCGGAAGGACTTAAACGCATCGATGCTTGCACGAAATGCCGCTTCGGCGCACCTTGCGTACTCATCTTGGCCTACGATCTAAAAGCCTCTGCACATAACCCAGATGTTGTGGACTATGGCATTGTTGATACGTCAATCGTGGGTACGCAAATCTCACTTGCTGCAGAAGATGTAGGCATAAAAAGCTGTTGGGTGGGGCTTATCGATCCACCCGAGCTGCGCAGGCAATTCTCAATCCCTGCAAGCTATCGCATTGTCGCGGTTATGCCACTCGGGTATCCCAGCGATAAAAGTCGCCCTTCATACCTACATCGGCGTCGCAAGCCCCTCGAGGAAACAGTCTTCTTTGAACACTATCCCCAACCAGCCTCACAGCCCGAAACGGAGGAATAGCTTGTACGGATTACAGGCCGAGGCGCATTTTGACAGCGCGCACTTTCTTACAAACTACCATGGCAAATGTGAAAATCTTCATGGCCATCGCTGGCGCATAGTTGCCACCATCACCACCGAAAACCTTGCTGATGGTTTGGCAGACAATGGCACTTCGCGCGATATGGTATTGGATTTTGGTGCCTTTAAGCGTCTGGTTGCCGAAATCGCCGACGAGCTGGATCATACCTTTTTGGTTGAGGAGGGCTCTCTTGCCCCCTCAACGATTGCGGCACTCGAAGCTGAAGGGTTTTCACTCACGATACTCCCCTTCCGCACCACCGCCGAGAATCTCGCTCGGTGGATATTTGAGCGACTCGTTGAGCGCAGCTTGCCAGTCTCGCAGGTTGAGGTAGATGAGACCCCCAATAACCGTGCTTTCTACAGCCGCTCCCCTGAGGCTGCCAGCTAAACCATAAGGGCTTATCTGCTCCATCTGCTGGCTCAGGTTTACTTCGATCGACGTCCGCTCCTTTGGCTTTTTGCCGAGCGGACGTTTTTCTCTTTGCGCACACTGTAACCAAAGGTGCCGAGCTTCTCCCCTAACGCGTAGTACTCACCATGGGAATAGGCGGTAAGATCTGCACGTGCCAAATCGAGTTTTCCTGAAGTATCGAGAAGAGCATCGTCAACCTGCACAGCGGTAATCTCAGCCAAAAACAAGTCGTGACTTCCCAACTTCTCGATCTTGGTAACTTTGCATTCGAGGTTGACGGGAGACTCTGCAATAAGAGGTGCATAGCTCAGAGTTGCTGCTGGCTCTGGGGTAAGCTTCATTTCCTGCCACTTATCCACATCAGCACCAGAGCGCACGCCACACCAGTCGCAGGCATATTGAAGCTTGCGAGAGGTTAGATTGATAACAAACTCGCGAGAATCGCAGAGCAATGCATGGCTAAAACGCCGCGGCATTACCGAGATGGAAACCATGGGTGGATTGGAGCATACCGTTCCTGTCCAAGCAACCGTTATGATGTTTGATCTACCGGCTCGATCGGCAGTGCTCACCATAACTGCTGGCACTGGATAAAGCATGTTTCCACCACGCCAAACGGTTTTTGCCATCATCAACCTTTCTTCTCTGCCCTGCATAGCTCAACTCTACCGAAGTTTTTATAAAAACCAAACTATCTGTCGGAATCTATTCAGGCATTACTCCTTGGTAAAGGGTCTTTCAGGTCTCGCGTCAAGAGCAAAAATAGCCTAGAGTAATACCCTGTGGATACGAAACTGAAGGGAGCTCAATCCGGCCATGGCCCAGAACTCACGATTCAAAATTAGTCACCTTGTTGGCGTTCTTCTCGCTGCAATCGCCCTTGTCGGCACTGTTATTTGGCTTGTTGCCCGTATGGGTATGGATCTCAATATGGCAGCAGCCACCGTTACCATAGGCCTCGCCCTTATTGGCCTGTGCTTTTATTGGCTGCAAAGGCAGCTGGATCACAACAGGCGCACCAACGATCGCACACTCGTTGTTGAGCCTATTCTTGAGACCTATCGTACAACTCACAACAAAAAGCGCCTGCTTCGCGAGTATGACGAGTGGGCTAAGGGCAGCCACGACTACGAAGTTCAAGACCAATTCCTTATGGACGTTATTACCCTTTTGGTAAAAGATGGGCATAATTTTGAGGCAAGAATGCGCCTCGATGAACTTGATGATCTCGCTTTTACCGATGAGCAGGCGGCAGAGGCACGCCGTTTCCGTCAGGTTGTGGAAGAGCGTATTCGTATTAACAAAGAACGCGCCGCTCGAGAGAAAAACGACGACTCCTCATCTGAAAAGAGCGAGAAGTAGGTTATTTTTCTATCTGCATGTTTTTTCAGGATTGTATAAATCGGTACTAAATGGCGTCCTTTATGCCAGAAGGGACTTTTATGGCCAAGCGTAAAGACGGGTCCATGCTTCCTAAAATTGCGCAGGTAATCTTGATTATTACTTGTTGCGCAGCCGCTCTTCTTTTGCAGAACTGGTTCATGTCGGACTTGCATCCGCTCCTTGCGGGCAGTGCTACCGTCGTGGTCGTTTTGGCCTTTGCTGGCATTAGCTATATAGCGCTGCGTCTCACGCATAAGGCTAATCAAAAGGACGATGCCCGAACCATCGATCCCATTCTTAACGCCTACGAAGAATCCGACTCCAAGCGTCAGCTTGCTCGAGATTACGAAGAGTGGGCCGCAGGCGAACATACAAAAATCGTCCGTGTACAAATGCTCGAGCGTATGGCTATGGCTCTTGCACGCCATGGACATGCTTTTGAGGCGCGCATGCGCGCGGATCAGCTCGAAGAACTTGCCTCAACTGATGCTGAACATGCTTCGGTCGAGAAATTCCGCGAGGTCCTAGAGAAAGCCATCTCTGAGATGCGTGCCGAGAAGACCGACGATACCGCTGATGAAGCGTCATCAGATCATGCAACAACATCTGATGAGAGCGACTCAAACAAAGATTCAGACAGCGACTCAGATATGACCGAATAACACGCGTAATTGCGCTTTGCCTACAAACTTTTGTACGCATGATAAAAGCACAGCAGTCAAAAACTGCTGTGCTTTGTTGTAACGCTCTGAAAAGCTGACTAGGATGCGCTCTTAGCAGACCTTTACGACCCAGCCGTAGCGATCCTCAATCTCGCCATCCTGAATGCCGGTTAAGGTCTCACGAAGCTTAGCCATGACAGGTCCCACGTGCTCCATGCCACCTTCACCGAAGATAATTTCGGTGTCGCCGTTTACAACCTTGCCAACAGGGCTAATAACGGCTGCGGTGCCGCACATGCCGCACTCAACAAACTCTCCGGAGACAACCTCCTCGAACGTAACAGGACGCTCAACAACCGTCATGCCCAGCATGTCACGTGCAACCTGGACAAGGCTACGGCGAGTAATCGAAGGAAGGATGGAGTTTGTTGCAGACTGTGGCACTACAATTGTGCCTTCCTTATCTACAAACATAAAGTTCGCGCCACCGGACTCTTCGACATAGGTATGAGTCTGAGGATCGAGGAACATATTGTCAGCAAAGCCCTTTTTGTGGGCCTCAACGCTTGGATACAGGCTCATGGCGTAGTTAAGGCCGGCCTTAATAGCACCAGTACCATGCGGAGCAGCACGGTCATACTCAGGAACCTTAACAGCAACCGGCTTAACACCACCAGAATAATAGGGGCCTACCGGTGTAACAAGAATACGGAACTCATATGCATCGGCTGGAGAAACGCCAATGACTTCACCTGTAGCAACCATGAAGGGGCGCACATACAGCGTAGCTCCTGAGCCAAAAGGCGGCACCCATGCCTCGTTTGCCTTAACTACTGTTTTAACAGCCTCGACAAACTTATCCTCTGGGAATGGCGGCATAACAATGCGACGAGCGGAGTCGGCCATGCGGCTTGCATTAAGATCGGGACGGAAGCAAACAATGTCACCAGACTTGGTGGTGTACGCCTTAAGACCCTCAAATACCTCCTGGCAGTAATGGAAGATGCCAGCGCACTCAGAGAGTGTCAGTGTGTGATCTGACGTAAGGTGTCCTTCACCCCAAGCACCATCACGATATTCGCATACATAGCTGTAGTCGGTAGGTTGATACGCAAAACCGAGGCTACCCCAGTCGATATCCTTCTTTTCCATTACGTGCTTCCTTTCCACGTTTTTCTTCCATCCGACTTGGTGGTCCGTCAGAAAGTGTACTACTGACAAAGACTTTGTACGTCAATTTGAAGAGATGTGAAACAAGTCTGATAAGAGTCTGAGACAATCTTTTGGTACGGTCTCTTTCTAACACGTGAGATTGGAACTATATGCGCATGTTTATGAATGATTACTCTGAGGGTGCAGCTCCGGCTCTTTTGGATGCACTTGTCGATACGAACTATGAGCAAACGGTAGGCTATACCGAGGGCGATCCTCACACTGAGCATGCTCGTGAACTTATCCGTACAGCAGTTGGACGCGATGATGTGTCCGTTGAATTTTGTATAGGTGGTACATCGGCAAATCTTGTTTGTGTATCGGGCATGCTGCGCGACTACGAAGGGGTTATCTGCACAAAAGACGGTCATATCAATGTGCATGAGACAGGAGCAATTGCCGCTTGTGGTCGCACCGTTCTTCCCACCGATGATGCTGATGGATTTTTGAGCCCTGAAGCGGCGGAGCGTGTATGGCGTTTTCAAACTTCCACCGGTCGACATATGACACGCCCTGCGCTGATCTATATCAGCAATACAACAGAGTTTGGTGGTGTCTGGACGCGCGACCGCTTGGATGCCATATGTGATTGGGCCCATGGTCATGATTTGAAGGTGTATCTCGATGGAGCGCGTCTCGGCAGTGCTCTTACTGCCCCTAACAACGATATTACCCTTCCCTATCTTGCACAAAAGGTTGATGCTTTCAGCATTGGAGGCACGAAAAACGGCATGCTCTTTGGCGAGGCAGTTGTCATCGCCGATAAGCAGCTTGCGCAAGACTTCCCCTACCTGGTAAAAGAACGAGGCGGACTCTTGGCAAAAGGCCGCTTGCTTGGCGTTCAGTTTGGGACCGCCTTTGCAGGTGGCGCAGCCAACACGCCTGATGAGGCGCTGTATTGGCAGTTGGCAAGAAATGCAAACGTATGTGCCAATCATCTGCGCTCAGGCATGATTGAGGCTGGATACACCCCTTATGGCGATTCCACTTCCAATCAACAGTTTTTTATCGTTTCCCCAGATAAGGCTGAGCAGTTTGAGAAAGCAAGTGGGTGTGAGGTATTTCTGACGCTCGAAGACGGGCAAAAAGTAATTCGTTTTGTCTGTTCTTGGGCAACCACACTCAACGATGTAGATGAACTTCTGGAGTATGCTCGTGAGCTCTAATACACACCCAAACGAGACACCTGAAATCACGTCTCATCCGCTTAACAAGCCCTTTGTTCTTGTCATACTCGCAAGCCTCTCCTGCATTCTCTGGGGAAGCGCCTTGCCAGTTATTCGCTTGGGATACCAGATTCTCTCTATTTCCTCAAACGACACTGGTTCTCTTCTTCTGTTTGCCGGTTCGAGGTTCTTTTTGGCTGGTCTTGCGGTAACCCTTGTGCATGCCCTGGTTAACCCTGCAGCACGCCGACTGCCTAACCGTAAGGAGATGGGCCTTGCAGCCGAGCTCTCATTCTTTCAAACATTTGGACAGTATGTATGTACCTATATTGGAACCGCTCATGCAACAGGTGTTAGCAGCTCGCTGTTACAAGGGGTAAGCGTTTTTGTCGCACTCCTTGTTTCCTCTCTCATTTTTCATATGGAGCGACTAACCGCGCGCAAGGCTCTAGGCTGCATCGTCGGCTTTGCAGGAGTGGCACTTTCTGCAGGCGACATTGCGTCTGCAGGCTTTTCTTTTGAGGGTGAGGGCATGATTGTGCTTGCCACCGTTATGGCAGCCATGTCAACGGTTTTAATGGCGCGCCACTCCCAAGGTCATTCACCTGTTATGCTCTGCGGATGGCAGTTCATGATCGGTGGTTTTGGGCTCTTCGTTGTAGGTCTTGCTCTTGGCGGACATGTTGGTTTTGCTGAGCACCCCGCAGGCCTTCTCGTGCTTGCCTGGCTTGTTATGGTGTCAGCTGTTGCATATGGCGTTTGGAGTATGTTGCTTCGCGATAATGACGTTTCGCATGTCGCCATATTTGAGTTTGAAATTCCCGTATTTGGCGTTTTGATTTCACTTCTGTTGCTCGGCCCAGAGGGCACAACGGTAGGTTTTGCCACCGTTGCATCCCTTTTGCTTGTTGCGGCAGGTATCTACATTGTGGAACGCAGCCCCTTAGAAAAGCGAAGCACCGAAGAGGGCGAGCCAGCATGTCAGATAAGTGAAAGTTCCTCGTAAGAAGCAAACGTTTCATCTGCAGCACTTACATCCTGCACAACCGATCCACCTGTAAAAGCTATGGTATGCATGCCAGCCGCTTTACCAGCAGCAATACCAGTCGGTGAATCTTCAACGACAATGCACTCCTCCGGTTTTAGACCCAAGAATCCGAGTGCAGTGAGGTATGGATCGGGTGCAGGCTTTCCTACAAGATCCATGTCGCCGCCAACAAAGGCATCAAAATGGGATGTTATGCCAAAGCGATTGCAGGCATACACAATCTCATACGTATCAGTCGTAGAAACAAGTGCGAGACGAATGCCGTGGGCGACCAAGTCGTCCAACACCTTTTTTGCACCAGGAACAAGCCCTTGGAGCCGCTCTTTATAGATAACATCGTTCCGTTGACGACGCGCCTCAAACTCTGGATAGGTAATTTCCACACCATGGCGGGCAAACATCGCCGGCACCGACTCTAATCCTGTTGTGCCAATAAGCGAACGAAGGTCCTGTTCATCAAGCCTGATGCCATACTGTGCTGCAACAGCTTGATCGAGCTCAAAGCCAAGTATTTCCGTATCCGCAAGAGTTCCGTCAAAATCAAAAAGTACACCCTTGAGATTTTCGGGACGGGCCATGCCACACCTCCGTGGTCGCACCAAGCACCTATAAAAAATGGACAAGCTCCTTAATTCTGTATCTCAATTGGTATCAGAATTAAAGGAACTTGTCCATATTAGACAGGCGGATTGCACTGCCGCAACGTATAAACGTGGATTTAAGCGCTCTTCATAACAACCGAACGAACGACGCCAGCAGACTTATCACACGCATCGAGGCACAGCTCCATGCGGTCAAAAAGACGCAGCCAGGTAACACTGGTACGGCCATTCTCCTCATCGCGGAACAGACGCCTTAAAGCAGTTGAGTAAACAATGTCGCCTTCATCCTCAATGCTTGAGATCATGATGGCCTTGTCCATAACCGTTCGATCGCTCTTGAAGTTGGGAAGCCTATCAATCATGTCATACACTTCGCCAACACAACGAACGGTGAGCTCAGCAAGCTGTGGAGCCTCTTCACGGGTGTCTGAAATGTTGAACAAGTCGAGACGAACAACAACACCGTTCATCATGTCGACAATGTCGTCGAGCGCAAGAGCCAAATCAGAGATATCCTCACGCTCAAAAGGTGTAATGAACGAGGTGTAGAGGTTCTCCATAATGCGCTTTACTTTTTCATCGCATTCGGTCTCATACACCTTCATCTGAGGAATACGTGCGATAGACTCTGGGAATTCGCAGATGATGTCCTTGTATTCATCGGCGGCCTCAACAATCTTGCTGGCAAGGTCGCGCAGCATGGTGTAGAAGTGATCTTCTTTCTTAATACGTGTCATAGGAGCTCCTTTACTTGGCGCTAGCCGGTTGGCGCGAAGGTAATCTTGTCAAAAGCGCGCCATACCTCCAGACCCGAGCGTTAAAACAGTACGAGAAATACCTTTGCCAGCACAAAACCAATAATGCCGCAGCCTGGGAAGGTAAATACCCAGGTAAATACCATTTCCTTTGCTACCTGCCAGCGAACAGAGCGAATGTTCTTTGCTGCTCCTGCGCCCATAATAGCTGCTGTCTTGGTATGGGTAGTCGACACGGGAAGTCCTGTCAGGGTAGCGATAAGCAGGCTTGCGCTTGCAGAGAGAGAAGCTGCAAACCCCTGGTACTTCTCGAGATTTGCCATCTCCATACCAACTTTTTTGATAATGCGCTTGCCGCCTACAGCAGTACCCAACGCCATCGTGGCAGCACAAAGAACTTCAATCCACAGAGGGAATCCCTGGACATCACTGATGTTTGCCCCTACGGAAAGCACGATAGCAAGCATTGCGGTAGACATGAACTTCTGACCATCTTGTGCGCCATGCATCAAGGCAACAAAAGCCGAGCCCAGAACCTGAAGGCCGCCAAAAGCATTGTCAGCACGACGACGATCAACATTACGACAAAGGCGTTGGATGAGCTTGGTGATACCCCAGCCAGCTCCAAATCCCAAGACTGTGGAAAGAATAAGGCCATAAATAACCTTTATCCACTCTGCCCCATTCACGCCATCAAAGCCACCCTGCACAGCAAGGGCAGCACCGGTAAGGCCAGCGATAAGCGCGTGGCTTTCACTGGTAGGAATACCAAACAACCAAGCACCAATGCCCCAGGCCACGATACCCACTGTTGCCGCAGCGAGTGCAATAAGTGCTGCATGCGAATCTCCACCAAAGTCAACCATGCCAGAGATGGTGTCGGCAACGGCTGTGGAGATGAGCGACATGAGTACAAGACCCACGAAGTTGCAGACTACGCTCATTGCAATTGCTGCATTGATACCAATGGAACGAGTACCAACCGACTCTGCAATTGCATTTGCAGCGTCGGTAGCGCCGTTAACGAAAATCGTGCCCAGAACCAGCACGATTACCACGGCTAGAAAGGGGTTCGAGGCAAGGGTCTCAAGAAAGAGCGAGAAACTAACCACATGTCTCCTTTCAGACACTTACTGCCTAGATGACATTTTAGTTGAGTTTTAGCTTTGTAAGCTCCACGTTAAGAGTTTTGTTAGGGAAATGTTTGCTTCTGCTTGCCCGCTGCCTTTTGTCCGGCAAATGTCCAGCTATGGTATCGGAACAGATGGTAGAGACATGGCACTACAATTGCTGCAAAATCTTCGAGCGCCGTCAATACGAATTCGCATCCGAAAGATGGGCAATCATCTCGACAATCTCTTGATAGCGCGGATCGTCACCCGCAAGTTTGCGCCACTCGGAGGATAACAACCGCTCGACAAGCGTCTGACGCATAAGCGCGGCAATGTCGTTCGCCTGATGGACTTTGTGCTCAGCCCAGGCCTCACCAACTCGGGAGGAATCAAAGTTGTCAGCTATGCAGTCCCAAAACGGAGAATCAGATGGACTCGGAGCCGTCTGAGTCTCAATCACAGTATCAATCACACGCACAAGAGCTTTAAGTGCTTCGTCCTTCTCACCCGCGCGACGTAAAGCTTCGGAGAGCTCGAGGGATATCGTAGTCGAGAAGAATGGGTTTACCACATCCATATCCAAAGCCTCGAAGACAGTCTGTGCGGCTGAACCAGCAGCTCGCGCGAATGCTACATCGTCCCGCATCCCCATCTCTTGCATGAGTGACGAGAGCACGAAGTGCGTAGCTCTCAAACGTTCTATCTGAAGAAGTTTAAGAGCATCATCGTTGCGTCCAAGCTTGCGATAGGCAGAAGCAAGGAGCATCGTCGGGGCGCTTGCATCCTGCCGTCGCACGAGTGGCTCCAAGACCGAAGCAGTCTCATCGAAGCGGCCTGCCTGAAAGAGTACTGTGGCCTTCTGTTGCTGTGCAAGAAAGAGCGTCGATGGATCCGTTGCCGTTTCGAGTACATGTTCGATGAGGACGAGTGCCTCGTCTGTGAGTGTATCCGCATCAGGCATGTTGCGACAAGCGCTGTCCTGCTCAGGTACCAGCGTGAAAGACGTTGTCATACCCGCACCCCACACCGTAAGCAGCGACGCGAGCATGAGCAATAGATTCGTATCAGAGTAGTGTTCGGTGGCAAGCATGCGTAGACGTTCGTGTGCAGCAACAAGATCCTGCTCGGCCAGTGCACACACCTCGACGTAGAGTGTGGCAGACTCTTCTTCAGTAAGCTCGTTTCGCCAGTCGAAAAGCTCATCTAAGGTAAGTGAGAAGTACGCAGCGATGCGAGGCAGTAGGCTCACATCCGGCAAGCTCTGCTCGAGCTCCCACTTTGAGACGGCAGCCTTTGAAACACTCAGGTGGGCGGCGAGCTCCTCTTGCGTGACACCTCTGCGACGGCGCTCTCGTGCAATGGTACGACCGATGCTAATGGTTGTGTCCATGGTGCTCCTCTGATGTTGTAATCGGCTGGTAGTCCCAGTATGAAGTCGAACTGGAGTGGAATCAAAGGAGCGCTAGTTGACGTTTCTCATATACAGTCAACTGGCATTCGATGTTTTATTTACCTTTACACTAAAGAAAAAAGGTCAGCAGCCACACGACCACTGACCTGCAAATTTACTGGAGCCAGCTACCAGACTCGAACTGGTGGCCCCCGCTTTACGAGAGCGGTGCTCTACCAACT
>URWR01000037.1 GCA_900551595.1 uncultured Coriobacteriaceae bacterium | reverse complement strand
CAAGAAGCTCTCCCAAAAGAACTGATGGATAGCACTCCCGGCCATCTGCCGAGAAGAGCTTGCGCTCCCAAACAAAGGTAGAGCGTGGAACTGCAATAAGCGACGCAAACCGAGCACGTGCTCCGTCCAACGTGTTTGAGGACACATCAACGCCGTATAACTTGGCAAGCTCTGTTTGTTCATTCTCAGGCGTAGTTACCGGTTGCTCCGTCGAAGTCTGACCAAGCAAAACCAAAGCATCCACTGATGCTGGCGCAAGTCGAGCTGCCTCCTCTGGCCTCATTATCCGGACGACCGCAGCAGCTTTCTCATTGGTAAACGCAAGACGCAGCGGGATACGCACATATTGCAAAACCTGGAGAGCATCTTCAACCAAAACCACTAAATCCGATGCGGAAAACTCATCGGCACAAGCATGGTCGAGCAGCACATCCTGCCAAGCTTTGAGCGAGCGGGCAACAGAAAGCACACTGGTAAGCACTGCTGAAACTTCCGGAGCATGAGGCGACTGGTTAAGCGCTCCCGTTACAAAGGGCGCAAGCAACTTCGAAGCTGCAGATCCAAGTCTTCCACGCAGCAGTTCTCTGGTGGCAGCAGCAGTTTCTCGCGAGGTATCTTTCTCGGACAAGAGCGTATCAAGCACCGCTTGAGGCGTTAGCAATCGATTGGCTCGCCACCGGGTATCTATCCGCCATGCTTGATCCTCAGATACTTGTGAGATGCAACTCATCAGATAGTCAGAGAGATCGCGCGGCGGCCACCAAGACATATCGGCAAGGTGCACGTGTTTCGTGGTGGTGTCCGGCAACTCTTCCGTTGCTGGCCACGTCTTAGCCAGCGCTGCGAGATGAGCAACACCGGTTGCAAATTCAATAAACGCTCTGCCAGCCTCCGTTTGCATAAACGGTTGAGAAAAGCGCGCTTGCACGGCAAGGCCAGCAGTTTGCATGCGTGGAGCTATCGCATTCCAAGCGCCGAGTGGATCCGGTGTAGCCAGAACAATCTCATGGAGTCCCTCACCAACCAGCGAGACCATTTCATGGGTAACAAGTGCGGGTTCAGCGCTTGGCCCTGCTGCCAGCAGCCCCCGAACTGCACCTGTTGGACACAGAGGCACGTCACCAGGTTGATAAAGTCGCTGCAAAAGCTGCGTAAGCTCATCGTGACGCTCTGGAGCTGGAGAGCGCAACTCTGAAACACGCTCTTCAACCGAAACATTAAGCGCTGCTGCCCATTGTTTGAGATCAGCGATAAGTGTACGAACAGCAGCGTATGCCGGCCCATCACCAAGGTGCGCTACAAAAACAACCTCGCCAGTTTGCGCAAGACGACAAAACAGTTCTCGTTCGCCATAAGAGAGCTCTGTAAAGCCCGCACAGACAAGCGTGTCCTTATCGCCAGAATCCGTAGCCAGCACCTCGGGCAAGATGGTCATGAGTTCGCTTGCTTCAATACGGCTATGTTCGGCAAGCATGTGGGCGTAGGTAGCCAACAGGGCAACCGTAGATGCCTCTGCTGGGACAACTCCTCTAGGATTGGAAGTGCCTACAAAGGCAGGTAACCCCTCTCGTGCAAGCTGCACCAAGAGCTCTACCGTCCCTTCAATATGGTCAGACGCCCCTTGTAAAACATTTTTCTTTTTCAGAACAGCACGTATGAGCAACCGCCGCTCTTCTTGGGAGACAACAAAGCGCCCATCTCCCCAAACGCCCCAGCGCTCCTCTGCCCAAGACTGAGGTGTATCAACCTGCACACCCAGATCAAGCTTATCGGTTTCAGCGAGCGCTTGTTGCGCGCTCAGTGCCTGATCAAACGAAGGAACAAGAAGTGTCGCATGGCCTCGAGATGCCAATTGTTCGTGCAAACAGACTTCAACCTCTGGCCCAACGAGCCGCTCGGTTTGGGTGGTAACAATGGTGAGTGACATGTTCTTCCTTCACTCGGGCACTTTTTTACATGACTGCCTTAGCTACAGCATCCTACCGCACGAAGCGGACATTATATTGTTATCGCTATTCAGAGCATGCTTGAGAAGACTGCGTTCTCTCGAGAACCAATCTATATCCACCGGCCGACCCATTAAGACATTTAGATACGCGGCTCACGGTAGTTGAAGATGCACCGGTATGTTCTGAAACAGCAAGGTAAGACTCGCCATTATCCAGACGACGTGCCACCTCAAGACGCTGTGCAAAGTCTTCAATTTCTCGCACCGTACAGAGATCCAACAGGAGTGCACGCGTCTCATCGACACTGGAGAGTGAGGTCAACGCCTCGAGGAGCCTCTCCACTTCTGGTGTGGCAAACAGCTCATCGGCGTCCATCGTTTCCTCCCTCTCAAACAAAAACCTCGTGTGCGATAGTACCCCAAGAACTTTACTCCATTAAAGTCAGGAGATACATAAGAGACTTTATTTCGCTCGAAATGGGTACAAACCGACCAACAAAAGCCATTTCAGACTTTGGAGATTCCAATGCGTTTTATCCTCACGTGGCTCACCACTGCAATTGCCGTATCCGTTGCCATTTGGATAGTGCCTGGTATTGGCGTTATTGGCGATATTTATGTTTCAACGCTTTCCACAGCACTTGCACTCGCATTTCTCAATGCTCTTATCAAACCAGTTGTGCAATTTTTTGCGCTGCCTATTACCTGTCTTACCCTCGGGCTTTTTTCCTTGGTGATAAACGCCTCCATGCTCGAGCTTGCAAGCTATCTTTCGCGTGCCATTTTTAACTCGGGCATCTACATTATGTCGTTTGGCTCAGCGTTGGTGGGAGCCATCATCATCTCTATTGTTACTGCTCTGCTCGGTATTGTGTTTGATACCTCCGACGAGCAGTAAAGTAACGGCTCCCCACCAACAGCTAAAACATTAAAACTCAGCGCTACCCACGGTGCGAGGATGCGGCAGTACGTCGCGAATGTTATCCATGCCAGTGAGATACATCACTAAACGCTCAAAGCCCAAGCCGAAGCCAGCGTGCTTGCAGCTACCATAGCGGCGCAGATCGAGGTAAGGCTTGTACTGCTCGGCATCCATGCCAAGTTCGCTCATGCGGCGCTCCAAAACATCCAGACGCTCTTCGCGCTGAGAACCGCCAACAATCTCGCCAACACCCGGAACAAGGCAGTCTGCCGCGGCTACCGTCTTGCCATCATCGTTGAGACGCATATAGAACGCCTTGATCTCAGCCGGATAGTCCGTAACAAATGTCGGGCGACCAAAGTGCTCCTCGGCAAGATAGCGCTCATGCTCCGTCTGCAAGTCGCAGCCCCAAGAAACTGGATATTCGAAGTGATGTCCATCTTCAACGGCCTTCTGGAGAATATCGATAGCCTCGGTATAGCTCACTCGTGCAAAGTCGGACGTAGCGACATGGTTCAGGCGCTCCAAAAGGCCTTTATCAACAAACTTGTTGAAGAACTCCATCTCGTCGGGACAATGCTCCATAACATAAGTAATCACATATTTGAGCATGGCTTCTGCGCAGTCCATATCACCCGCAAGGTCGCAGAATGCCATCTCGGGCTCAACCATCCAAAACTCCGCTGCATGGCGGCGTGTGTTGGAATTTTCTGCGCGGAACGTGGGGCCAAAGGTATAGACATCACCAAACGACATGGCGAAATTCTCTGCCTGAAGCTGGCCGGAAACCGTGAGATAAGCAGGATGTCCGAAGAAGTCTTGGCTCCAATCTACCGCGCCCATATCCGTAAGCGGGGTATTGATAGGATCGAGCGTGGTTACGCGAAACATCTCGCCCGCGCCTTCAGCATCTGAGGTGGTAATAATCGGGGTATTCACATACACAAAGCCGCGCTCTTGGAAAAATGAATGGATAGCAAATGCGGCCACCGAACGCACGCGAAAGACCGCGCGGAACAGATTGGTTCGTGGACGTAAATGCTGCTGAGTGCGAAGGAACTCGCGTGTGGCACGCTTTTTCTGCATGGGGTAATCCGGTGCAGACATGCCTTCGATCACAATTGTTGTTGCCTGCAGCTCAAAGGGCTGGGGACGCTCAGGCGTGAGCACAACGGTACCCTCCACGCGAAGCGAAGCGCCCACACCAGAGGCTGCAACCTCCTCATAGTTGCTCAACTGGTCACGGTTCATAACAACCTGGAGATCTTTAAAGCAGCTACCATCATTTAAGGTAACAAAGCCAAAGTTTTTCATATCGCGGACCGAGCGAACCCAGCCGCAGCAGCTCACAACGGTATCCCCGTATGAAGCAGGATCAGCAAATATCGATGCGATAGTCGTGCGCTCCATAATGCGCCCTCCTTATCGAAACCTTCAAAACTGTTAGATAGTACCGCGCAGATATATTAGAAGAGCCAGACCGTACGAGGACGCTCACGAAGATGCTCAATTGGCCCATCATCTAGAGCGATAAGTTCTTCCGGTGTAAAGACGCCGTTCTCATAGGAATAACGAATGGCCGAGGCGCGCGGCGGCAACACACCAGGAGCTAAATCAAACTTACTTCTCTCGCGCCACACATCATAAAACGTAAGGCCAGAAGAACCATGGGAAACAGCTAATACTGTTTCGTGATCGGGACGCTCCATAATATCAGTGAGGGTAGACACCATACGCTCACGCACTTGATCGGTCGATTCGCCACCAAACGTAACGAGAAAATCGCCGAAGGGCTCAGTCACATTGGCACAAATAGTACAAGACTCCCCTTCGAGGATGCCAAAGTGATACTCCAGCAATCCATCCAGGCGCTCGTATGGCATTTGATTACGTGTTACCAATTCAAGGGTTTGAGCAGTACGTCCTGCCGTCGAGCAATATGCATGATCAAATGAAATGCCATGCTCAGCGAAATAATCTCCCATACACTCGCACTGTGCACGGCCAAATGCTGCCAGACGAGAATCGCACCAACCCTGAATTTTTTGGCGCTCGTTAAAAACAGTTGTCCCATGGCGCATAAGGTAAAGCGTCCGTGCCATTGCGCAGCCTCTCTCTTCGTAGATACCAATCGACATATATCGTGACAATGCCAGAGAAATGATAGGTGAGGAACGCGAGCTACCGACAACATTTTTATAAAAAGCAGCAAAAGAGAAGAACTTCGACGAGTGGACTGATTTTTTCGGTATGGAGTAATACCACCGGATAAACCGCTACCGTTCACGGACATGAAGCTATGAAAGAGCTCGTCACGTCTAACATTGCTCAGTATCTAGCAAAAGGCGAAGAAGAATAGGCGGTGATCTGTATGGGCCAATACGTGATTATCGAAAATGGCGGTCGTTATTGTTACAACCTTTGCGCAAGCAATGGACATGTACTTGTTAACTCGATTGTTTTTCCGTCTCGCGATGAATGTCTCAAGAGCATTGATGAGATGCGCAATACTGCCTCAACAGCAGGTATTGAAGATAGTACTGAAGATGCTTTTGATCGTATTCCTTCGCCAAAGTATCGCATCTACGAAACCATGGATGGAAAGTATTTCTTCCGTTTCATTACGTCAATGGCAGGCGATGTGGCACGCTCGCACGAGTATCCCAAGAAAGAAAGCCTGCTCAGGCGTATCGAACGCATGAGAAGCGAATGTGATTCATCCCTTGCCCACGAAGAGTAAAGCTCGGCAGGATTAGGGTTTTAAAACAGTTATATCGCCAGATAAGTATTAAGGGCTGTATCAAGCACTTTGCTGATACAGCCCTTTTGCAACCTTTATAAAGGCAAACTATGCGCGATAAGCAACTGCCTTGATCTCTACGAGAGCGCCAGCTGGCAGTGCCGCCACCTGGAAACATGCACGAGCCGGGAAGGGCTCAGAGAAGAACGTGGCATAAATCTCGTTCATGGCTGTAAAGTCGGCCATGTCAGCAAGAAACACTGTTGTCTCTGCAACATCTGCCATCGTTGCATCTGCAGCTTCCAACACATTGCGCAGGTTAGTAAGACTCTGGCTTGTTTGCGAGGCAATGTCAGTACCCGCATACTCCCCGGTTGCAGGATCAATACCCAGCATGCCAGACACATGCACAGCATTGCCTGCAATGATGCCGGAAGAATATGGTCCCAATGCGGCAGGAGCTTTGTCGGTAACAATTGCTTTAAGTGCCATGTGTATCTCCCCCTCAGTAATTGTTTATGCTTCAAGCTTCTCAGAAAGCATCTTATTAAAGGCCTTGGGATTGCCGGTGCCCTTAGCAGCTTTCATGCACTGACCTACGAGATAGCCCAGTACCTTCTTGTTGCCATCGTGGTATTGCTGGACCTGATCAACACAGCGCCCAAGCACCTCGTCAACAATTGCTGCAAGAGCATCGGTATCGGTGGATTGACGCATACCATGAGCGTCTACATATGCCGCTGGATCCTCGCCGCTTTCCTGTACGGCGTCGAGAACCTCACGAGCTTGTGCAAACGTTATGGCATCTTCAGCAAGCAAGCTTGCAATAGAGCCAATCTGGTTGGCAGAAAGCGTCTCATAGCTGGGGACGAGGTTCACCATAACCTTAGCAACCGTCTCGGCCACCTTATCGCCCGCAACCTGAACAGCAGCCTCAAACTCTGCAGCACGTGTTGGATCACCAGCAATCTGTGCAGCATCAGAACGCTTAATGCCATAGGAAGCGATATAGCGGTCACGCTTCGCATCGGGAAGCTCAGGAATACGCGCCTGGCAATGATCGATAAATTCATCGGTAAGATCAAACGGAGCAAGATCGGGATCTGGGAAGAGTCGATAGTCATCCGCAGTTTCTTTTACGCGCATAACCACCGTGCGCTTGTGTGAGGGCTCCCAGTGACGAGTCTCCTGATATACAATGCCACCCTCTTCAAGCACCTCTGCCTGACGGCAAATCTCATATTCAAGAGCATCGTGCAAACTCTTGAACGAGTTGATGTTTTTCATTTCGGTCTTGGTGCCCAGCCGCGTTTCACCACGGCGACGCAGAGAAATGTTGCCATCACATCGCATGGAGCCATTTTCAAGCGAGCAGTCCGAGATGCCGAGCGTAAGAAACGTTTCCCGAAGCTTTTCCATAAACAGGCGAGCTTCTTCTGGGGTGCGCAAATCGGGCTCGGTAACAAGCTCAATCAACGGTGTGCCGCAGCGGTTGTAATCCACCAAAGACTCGGTTGCTGCAGTAATACGACCCTCTTCACCACCAACATGCACCATCTTGGCAGCATCCTCTTCCATGTGGATGCGAAGTATACGAATGGGAGCTGTGTAAGAGCCGTCGCTGTTTTTTTCTACGCCCGTATTATCGGGACGTTCTTTTGCACCTTCGCCAGATACTTCGAGATCGAGATGGCCATGCATACAAAACGCAACGGGACCCTGCGTTGTTTGGAAGTTTTTGGCCATGTCCGGGTAGAAGTAATGCTTGCGATAGAACATTGAGTGACGCTGAATCTCGCAGTTCGTGGCAAGACCAGCCATCACAATCGACTCAATAGCCTTCTCATTAGGAACCGGCAGGGCTCCCGGCATACCTAAACAGACAGGACACACGTTGGTGTTGGGTGGATCGTCATGCGAAAGCTTGCAGTCGCAAAACATTTTTGTTTCGAGCGTGGTGAGCTCGGTGTGCACCTCTAGACCAATAACGGCTTCCCAGTCTTTTAAAACCTCGGCGAGCTTTTTCATTGAAGCTCACCTCCCCTTCCAACAAAGGCCGGCGCAACAGGAGAAGCACCCACACTGCGCTCCAGAGCACGTGCAAAGGTAAGAAGTGAACGATCTTTAAAAGCAGGGCCTTGCAACTGAGCAGAAACAGGCAATCTAGAATCTGCACCCAGTCCCATTGGGACAGAAATACCGCCGTTTCCTGCAATGTTGCTCGAAATGGTAAACATGTCCGAGGCGTACATCTGGGTGGGATCAGAAATCTCACCAAAGCGGAACGCCGTACGCGGGCTCGCCGGCATAAGAATGACATCGCACTGTTCGTAGGCACGACGATAGTCTTCTGTAATGAGTGTGCGCACCTGTTGTGCACGATAGTAATACTGCTCGTACACACCGGAAGACAAAAGATACGCACCGAGCATTTGGCGACGTTTTGCCTCTTCGCCAAAGCCACGAGCACGCGAGAGCGAGGTTTGCTCAGCAAGGGTTGAACAGTCGGGCTCCTGATAGCCGTAACGCACGCCATCAAATCGTGCCAAGTTCGAGAAGGCCTCGCACGGTGCAATAACGTAATACGCCGCAATAGCGGATGCTACATGAGGTAGCTCAACCTCTACAAGCTCGGCGCCCTGATCAGTAAACGCACGAGCAGCCGCATCAACTGCTGCACGCTCTTCTTTACTCAGGCCCTCTGCCTCCATGAGCGCTGGAACAATTCCCACGCGATGTCCTGCAATGGAATCTTCCAGATGCTCGAGGAAATCTACGGGGCAATCCTGGGAGGTGGAATCGAACGGATCGCGTCCTGGGGCCACTAAGGCATTCATAGCTAAGGCAACATCTTCAACACTGCGACCAAACGGTCCGACCTGGTCGAGCGAAGAACCAAAGGCAACCACGCCATAGCGCGAAACGGCGCCATAGGTGGGCTTCATGCCAACGACACCACACAATGAAGCTGGTTGGCGAATGGATCCACCCGTGTCAGAGCCCAGTGAGATGGTCACTTCTCCCGCAGCTACCGAAGCAGCAGAGCCGCCGGAAGAGCCACCCGGCACGCGCTCAAGATCCCAAGGATTGTGCGTTGGATGGAATGCAGAAGTTTCTGTGGAAGAACCGAATGCAAATTCATCCATGTTGGCCTTACCAACAGGCGTTGCACCAGCATCCAACATGCGCTGAACACACGTTGCCGTAAACGTGGACTCGTAGTTTTCGAGCATACGAGAAGCGCAAGTTGTACGCGTTCCAATGAGGTGCATATTGTCCTTAAAAGCAACCGGAACGCCTGCTAAAGGACCAAGCTCTTTGCCTTCTGCACGCGCCTTATCGGTTGCTTTGGCAGCCTCAAGCGCCAAGTCTGCAGAGACCTGCAAAAATGCCTGTACTTCCCCGTCGCGCTGATCAATAGCATCCAGCGCAGCCTGAGCTACCTCAACAGCAGAAAAATCACCAGCTGCAACACCGGCCGCAATATCACGGGCAGAAAGCGTGTCGAGAGAAGTCATTATCGATCGCCTCCCTCATCACCCAAAATAGAGGGAACACGGAAATACCGATCGGATGTAGCGCCGGCGTTGGAAAGCGCCGTATCAATATCGAGCGCACGGCCCGATGCGTTTGGCTCATCTCCACCCATAACATTGGAGAGATCTCCAATAGGATGGAAGGTTGGATCTACCTGATCCAGATTAAACGTCCGAATAGGCTCGAGCAGATCAACTGCATCATTCATGTAGGCAGTCATCTCATCGAGCTCTTCGTCAGTTAGGGCAATACGCGCGTATTCTGCAATACCCGCAACATCTTCTTTGGACAGCGCCATTGAACCTCCTGGTTTATGTCAACCACTGTTGATAATCAAAGTCTTTTCCGCGCTATTTTACGGCATCAAGCATAACGACTCTGTTACAGCATGAAGGCAGAATGACCGTAAATGTAGTTACACCACATGTACTCTCCGCGTTAATAGTACCGCCGTGTGCTTCAACAATCTCTTTTGCGATAGCAAGCCCTAGGCCTGTACCTTTGCCGCTGCGCGCTCCGTCCTCTCGATAGAACTTATCGAAAATGCGCGCCAGGTGCGCCTGCGATATCTCTTTGCCGGTATCTTTTACTACAAGCTTAAGATCTTCATCATGTGAGCTGGCACACAGAGAAACACATGAGCTCGGCATGGCATATGCCACCGCATTCTTAAGCAGATTTCCCAGCACGCGCGCCATTTTCTCAGGGTCGATAAAGGCCGTAAGTTGTGCAGGAACATGCACCTCAAGCGTTACATGTCGCGTCGACGCGGCAGGATAAAGTTCATCTGCCACCTGTTCAAGCAATATCTTTATATCTATTGTCTCTCGTTCAAGAGAAATGGCTCCGAGGTTATAGCGCGTGATTTCAAAGAATTCATCCATCATGACATCGAGACGTTGGGCCTTTTCAAGACCCACCTGTGCGTAGTGCTCACGTCGCTCAATTGGCAACGTAGGCTCTTCGGCAAGCAGGGCTAAATACCCAATAATTGAAGTAAGCGGTGTTTTGATGTCATGGGCAAGGTATGCGACCAGCTCATTTTTGCGCGTCTCGGCATAGATGGCCGCTTGTTCGCGAGCGCGGTCACGTTCTGCCAATCGCTCAAACACTTGGCGAGCATGCTTGAACTCATCCGGCAAAATGGGATCTTTGCCCGCTGCAATCTGTTCGAGAGCTGCCGTGAGATCGTCTACACCATGAGCGGCACGACAAACACACCAAATTGACGTAGCTGTAAGTCCTAGTACATAGCAACCCCACAGCGCGGGACCGGTAATAATGTTCACCACATGATAATAGTCAGAGAGATCTCGAAAGCGATACATCCCGTCCACCATCATGCCTTCTTGCAGGCCCAGCATTCGGTAGACGACCGCCTGGTCTTCAGGGACATCCATCCAAACGGAGGTTAGGTCTGCTATCCACTCCGAGATGCTTGGCCAGAGATAGATACGTGCAAGCACTACAAGCAGTGCAAAAAGGGCGGTATAACCCACAAGTATGCCAAGCGATTTTACGATAAGACGTCGTCTATAGGTGATTCCTTGTATAGTATGCATGAGCAGTTCTTTCTACGTGCCATACGGAGCGATTTTGTAACCCACACCCCAGACTGTCTCAATAAAGACCTGATCAGAATCGAGTTTCGATAGCTTCGTGCGAAGATGTCGAATATGCACCATGACCGAATTTGCGCTTGAAGCAAGAAATTGTTCGCCCCACACTTTTTCATAGAGCTCGCTTGTAGCTACCGGCTTGCCATGCGCCTCAAGCAAAAGCGCCAGAACATCAAATTCTTTGGGCGTGAGTGTGAGCTCTGTCCCATGGAGAGAAGCTCGATGTGTTGTGCGGTTAATTTCGATACCACGGCATGCAACCACATCTTCTCGCACTGGCATTGCTGCATACGACGCACGTCTGAGACAGGACTTTACGCGCGCCACCAACTCACGTGGCAAAAATGGCTTGGTGATATAGTCGTCTGCGCCAAGGCCAAGACCACGCACCTTGTCTATATCATCTTTCTTTGCTGACAGCATAATAATCGGCATATCTGT
>URWR01000036.1 GCA_900551595.1 uncultured Coriobacteriaceae bacterium | reverse complement strand
AACTGGCCAACCTTCAACCTCCAGTGGCACATGGTTAGCCATATATACGCTTGCCCCCTGCTCTGCGCGCGTCACCACTACCATACGCACACCAAGCTCATGAAGGGCAGTGATAGGATCGCCACCAAGATGGTTTGCAAGGTTTTTCTCACCCACTTCGTTAACAAATACAACGTCGAGGGCGCTCAGAAGCCGCTGATGTCCAGGACCCAACTCGGCAACATCTAAATCGCACCAGATCTTTGTTCCATGAGCCTTGAGGTCGAGCAACAGATCGAGTCCACTCAAATCTCCCGCAGCCAAAGGTGCAATTTCCCAGAAATTTGAATACACGTAGTCAGCATCGCGTAAAGCTTCCAAAGTTTCTGCAGGTATATCTATTCGTGTAATACCCATCGTTGGAATAAATACCGTGTGTTCATCTTCGGCGAGAATAACAATGGTTTTGGACTCTGGGAGAGATTCGTCCCAAACCATATGAGTGGTGTCCAGTCCTGCACGCTCAAGACCGGCACACAGATTGCGAGAGTTTTCACTCGGTTTGAGCGCTGTCATAAACTGTGCTGGCACCCCATAGGAAGCAAAAACACAGGCTGCGTTTGCAATCATGCCACCCATCTGAGGTTTAAGAGCATGAACAATTATTTTCTCCTTGATGGAGGGAAAATACGGCGCCTGATAGTATTCATCAGTTGCCACGTCCCCAACGAAGAAGACGCGCTCATGAGAGACAGTTTTCATACGTGCCTCCTAGAGCTCTGCACGAAACGCACGAACTGCATCCATGAGTTTGTCAACATGCTCTGGAGATACATCTCCGCTATCGGTATAGGTATCTTTGAGGTAGCTTCCTACCACCGCTCCATCGCACACTGAAAGTTGTGTGGCCGCATGCTCTGCAGTTACACCGGCGGTAACAAAGAGAGGAAAATCGCCGAGTGCCCCTCGGAACCGCTCGATCTTCTCCATTGAAGTTTCTTGTCCCGTTGCATTCTGAGTAACAGCAACAGCATCGCAACGACCCATAGCAATATGAAGGTCTTCTTCTTCGGTATTCTCGGAGAGAACTGGCTGGTATTTAAAACGCACACCACCCATAACGGCCGCATTGCAGCTTTTACGTTCCATCTCAAGAAAGGCTGCCAGTGATTCTTCATCGCGTGGTTTTACATGTCCTACAACCGAGTCAAGCTGTACAAAAGCGCAGTCATAACGCCTGGCCATTTCAAAACCCATAGCGTCAACATTGAGCACGTTAACACCGTAGACGAGGGGTAGATGGGCTTCTTTAAGGTAGGACAGCACATCAACAACATTTGAAAGCGTGCCAAAATAGGTCTCCACAATGCAGCCATCCAGCCCACCTTGGACGTATATATCAATCTCACGCTTAGCACGAGCAAGGGTATCTTCACGATCTGTACCCTTGCAGTGAATCATGCCAATGATTGGCTTGCGTTCATCGAACATGCCGAGAAAATCCCGCATCATGTTCTCCTCTCACAAGTATATGGGAAGCTAGTTCCCCATTGCGTATTTGTAGATATCACTTCGCACCAGCTGTTCGTTGTAATACAGCGGTGCATCCTGCTCGTCATAAACCGTCATATTCACACCGAGCAATGCACTGCGCTCGGGAACTGACAAAAGCCTTGATGCTGTTGGCCCCGAAAATCGAACCTCAAACGTATCGAAATGGCGATGACCCATCCTTCCGGTGCCCTCGAAAATAACCTCGAGGATAGGATCGTCTACAAGATTGGCTTCCATAAGAAATGCCATTTCCTGTGGAAAATAATCAGTCTCAATAATTGCGGGAACATCATTAATAAGACGCAGACGCTCCGCGCAGATAACCGATTCACCTTCTTTGAGGTTAAGCTGTGTGGCAACCGACCTTGATGCCCATACCACTTTTCGTGACACAAGTTTTGTATCTGGTCTCACGCCACGCTCTTTGCATGAGAGCGTGAAACTACCATTTGCTCGTGGGCTTTCCACAAACGCTGGTGAAGCCACGAAGGTGCCTCTTCCCTTTCTTCTGATCAGCGCTCCATCCTGGACCATCAACGCAAGAGCTTTTCTCACCGTTACACGGCTGACGTGATAGGTTTCTACAAGTTCACTCTCCGAGGGAAATGCATCCCCAGGATTAAAGGCTCCCCTGCGAATAGAATCCGTAAGTGTGTCATAGAGCTGCAGATAGAGCGCTTTTGGGCTCGAATGATCGAGGGTCATAAGAGGCTCCTGTCCAACGGTAATACAGCAAGATACAGCTTAGCATCTTGTCTGGGCACAACAGCAGGCTTGTTGTGCCCAGACAGCTCTTCACTACGACTCTGCCTGGGAAGATTCATCCGACAGGCCATTATGTTTGGTCCAGAAGTAGTATGCAGGCATGCCAGTAACTACCGCCACAACACCCGCAGCGAGACCTTCAAAAGGAGCCCACATAAAGGTTGAAACCACCAAGATCATTGATGAAGCAATGGCAAGGATTGTCATGAGTTTCCAAGCGGGGCACTTCCACATAGGCTTGTAATCATCATGACGATGATGGGCAAACATCGTTGCAAAGGTAAGGGTGTTCTTTAGCAGAAGAACCAGTGTGAAATAACCGAGCAGTGTGGTGATATCGCTCAAAAAGAGAAAGATGCATGCAAGCAAGCACTGCGCAGTAATAGAGAACCATGGTGTTCCATACTTAGAAATCTTGCCAAATGGCTTGAAGAACATCCCGTCGCGTGCCATCTGAAACTCAAGTCTCGGCTGGAACATAACGGTACCGTTCACTGCGGCAAACGTCACAAATGCACCCGCAATTGCAGTAAACACACCAGCTGCAGCGCCTATTACTGGAAGGTTAGCTGCTGCGTCGGCGAGCGGAGCCGTTGAAGTAGATATTTGTTCAAAGGGCAGTAATCCTGTAACTACAAACGAAAGCAGCGTATAGAGCACAATGATGAAGAGAATAGAGCCAATAAGTGCACGCGGCATCGTGCGTTTTGGATCCTTTATTTCGCCGGTCATATAGGTGACGGCACCCATGCCATCATACGACCAGCTGGTTGCAGAGATACCCGCAAGAAGCGCTGCAATACCAACAGGGGCTCCCGCAGCAGGAGCGGCAGTAACAAACTCACCCTTGAGGTAGAACAGTCCCACACCAATGAGCAAAACAAATGGCAGCATTTTAATTGCAGTAATGACTGCCTGAAACTTGCTGGTTCCTTCAACAGAAACCAAGTTGATAATCATGCAGACAACAACAATGGCAATGGCAACAAACTTAATCGTGAGATCAGACATTGGCACAAGGAATGCAATGTACTGTGCACTTGCCAGGGCTACTACAGCTACCGAGGTAATATCGTTACCCCAAAACGACGCCCATCCGCAAAGGAATGCCAGCTTGCGCCAACCAGCTCGCTTGATAAAGAGATAATGACCGCCGTCTTCATCGGTAAAAGCAGTTGCCATCTCTGCAAGAACCAAGTTCTGCGGAATCATAATTGCGCCGCCTATGAGGAACGCCAATACGGTCATAAGGGCACAACCTGCAGCTGCAGATATTTCACTGATAGAAGTAAAGATACCTGCGCCAATGGTCGTGCCAACCGAAAGCGCTATAGCACCTCCCAAGCCAACTTTTTTGCCCAATGACTCTTGATTGCTCATGTCTTACCCCGCTTTCATCTAGCTATCAGTTTTTATATTTCTGCCTGTTTCCTCCCGTTCAATTTAGATATAGGGTAATACAACTTTTTTACACTCTTCTTTGCGCTAGCTCTGTTATAGTTTGCTTAATGCCTGTTAAATAGGTTGTTTTTACTTCAACCTATGTTTCCTCTTGTATTAGTTATTTGTAATTTGAATACATTTAGATACAAGTAATTCAAGTTTGGAGAATAACGTTCGTACCTCATCAGAGAGGAGAACTACATGAAATACATTGTCTGTGGACCATCTATCGTTAACGAAGTTGTCTGCGCTGACGGCACTGAACGCGGACCTTTACTGGGTGGTTCTGTCTTCTGTGTGGCAGGAATTAGAATATGGACATCTAGCTGCGGTTATGTAAGCAACGTTGGAGATGACTTCGAATCGTTCTACGGTAGCTGGTTCACCGCGAACGGTATTTCTACCGACAAACTGAGTCGTCTCCTTCCCCATACGTGGCACACCAAACTGATCTACGGTGATGAGGGCATCCACAGTGAAACCTCAATATATGGTGAAGAAGACGAAGCGAAACTCGATGCTCTCGATGTTATTACTGCAGAACAAGTAGCAAGAGCATGTGATCCCGATACCTTAGGGATCTATATTGAGAGCCGTGAGCAAAGTGATTTTTGGCAAGAGGTTGCTCTTGTTCGCAAGGCTTCACACGCAAAAATAATGTGGGAGATTCCAACTTCAGCCACGATGGATCCCGCGCGTCACGAAGGTGTTTTTGAAACAATTGGCCTCACAGATTATTACTCAATTAACCTTCCTGAAGCCAAAGCTCTGTTTGGAGTATCTGACGAACAAGCAGCCATCAAAGCTATTCAGGCATTGGAAAAGCCTTGTTTCTTAAGGGTTGGGTCTAAAGGCTCCTATATGATCACCAAAGATGACGCTGCTTTTGCTCCCAGTCTTACGGTAGGCCCAATTGTTGATCCCACCGGCTGTGGTAACGCCTCTACTGCAGCAGCACTGTATGGCCTCTGCGAAGGATTCGACTTATATGCCGTGGCACGAGCCGCCAACATTTCTGCAGCTTTCAATCTTTTGCAATATGGACCATATCCTGCAGTTACTGATAAAGACACCGACTATGCCCAAACCTTACTCAGCGAGTAATGCCCTCAGATAAAGAATTGCAGCTATAGAAAGGATTGTGCTATGACCATACAGCAAATTCCGCAGTACACAATGATTTGTGGCGATCTTCTCAACCAGCCTGAAGCCGTGGCTCAGTCACTCGATACCTGTCATTTAAAAGGAACTGAAGTCTTCATGGACGAAGTGCATGCTCGCACGCTCTCACTTTTCAATTCCCCAGAGGAGTTGGAAGCCCTAGCAGAGAGATTAGCGGCACTTAAGGTTAAGCGCTTACATTGCTCCTACTGGGCATGGCCAACAGCACTTCTCACCCAGAATAGATTTGCTTTTGCTGTAGAAGCAATGGGAGGTGAAGAGGCAGTTCGCGATTATTATGGCGATCTCACGGGAGCGCATCTTTACGATCGGTGGTGCCAAGAGTACGAACTCGCTTGTAAACTTGATGCTCAGGCTTATACATTCCATCTCATTGACTATGCCCCTATTGACGGTAGATGGGATTTTAAGATCCCTGTCTCAGATATCCGCCAAGCCATGGTGTATATGATCCAGCGCCTTCTCAATGAGCTTGATGCGCGTAACCTGCTCACTGAAAATTCTCCGCGTATTGAGCTCGAAAACGCAGGTTATGGTCTTGAATATGGCATGCAAGATGCACCTGATGCCGCATTCGTTCTTGATCAACTCTACGATCCACACAATAAAGTATGTCTCGCCTGGGAGATTAACCATCTGCTTCACGCCACAGGCGTTGATAAACAAACAGGTTTAGGCATGTTTATGCTTCCTGAAGATGAAAAGACCGACGCTATGCGCCGTATTGAGGCACGTAACCTTGATGCTCAGGGCCTTTGTACTGCATGGGTTATAGAGAACCTTCTCGATCCGCGCACTATACATCATGTTGGAGCCGTACATCTTTCAGATTGTGTGGCAAAAGAAACTGCCTATTTCGTGCGGGGACGTCTCGTTGAGCCATGGAGCTCTGAACTCGATGCTCTTCCTTCATGGGAAGATATGGAAGAGTATGGTGTCAACATCGTACTCAGAGATTATGACTCCCATGTTCCTATGGGAACAAATGGCGCTCTCGACATTGAGCGGATAAAAGACGCTCTCAATACTCTTGCCACACAAAACGATGACTTCGTGATTCTTCATGAACTGAAAAATGAAGCAGATATTCTTGATGCAGTAGCCAAACAGCAAGCGGTTATGAACCTCTAATACAACTTGCTCCGCCTCAATACGAGCTTCAACCTTTTCTTGGGTTAATCCGGATTTGTTCACATCAGATCTGGGTTAACCCTCTTTTTAAGCTAAAGGACGGCTACAACAGCACAAAGAGCCATTCCGCACAGAAGAGTAACAATATCTCGAGGCTTAAGTTTTGTTTCATAGCTCGTGCGAGTACCCGCACCCCAACATCTGTCTCGCATGGCACTCGCAAGTTCATCCGATCTGCGGAAAAGCGAAACGATGAGCGGCACAAACACGGTTGTCCATGCACGAAGACGCTCAATAATACTGGCATCAGACAGCTTAGCTCCTCGTGCACGTTGTGCAGTTGCAATACGATCGAGCTCTTCAGCAACGAGCGGTATAAAACGCAGAGCAACCATGAGAATCATTGATAAATCGTCAACAGGAACTCCCAGCAGCTTCAATGGTTTAAGGAGTGACGATACCGCTTCCGCAAGAGCTGTTGATGTTGTTGTAGAACATATTACTAACGAATAACCGACCAAAATAATGATGCGCATAACAGCGGTGAGTCCGCGAGTAAGGCCAGAGAAACTCAATCCCGCCATGCCTGCGAATGCGATGTCTGCCTGGGAGAGCACAAAAGCATTGCCGAGCAAACTCAATACCAAGACCACAGCTGCCGGACGGAGAGCACGCACCACACTTTGAGCACTTACACCAGATATTGCTATCAAGCAGATCAAAACTGCCCCGGCACAGCCGAAGCCGTACCACGTATGGCAGATAAAAAGAGCAATGGTTACACCGAGTAGCAAAATGAGCTTTATGCGTGCATCCAATGAATGCAAGGGAGTCTGTCGTGATATGTAGGAACCCAGAGGAAGCGCTTTCACTTTTCACACTCCCTCAGCTTTTCTGTTAGGGCAATCCAGGCTGGCAGTGCAAGAGAAGCATGCAAAAATGTGTCTGGATTATCTATTGCTGCATGGGTTGTTCCCGACCATACAATACAACCCTCTTTGAGGAGATACACCTTCTGAGCAAGAGCGAGCCATTCTCCTAAATCGTGACTCACCACCACAATACTCTTCCCTGATTGAGCAAGTTTGCACACAAGATCATGGAGATGCGCAGACGATACTGCATCTAAGCCAGCTGTCGGCTCATCCAACACATAAGCCTCGGTATCGAGAGCTACTAGTCCTGCCAGTGCAACCAAACGTCGCTGACCGCCCGAAAGCGCGAGCGGATGCCGCCCAAACAATGACTCAGGAATGTCCAATTGCGCACAGGCTTTGCGTGCACAACAAAGTGCTTCTTCCTCACTTTTTCCCAGTGATTTTGGTCCAAATGCAATGTCGTCAAGAACGGTGTCTGAGAAGAGCTGATCTTCTGGGCGCTGAAACGCAAGTCCAACAGAGGCCGGATACACCGCTTTCCCACCCAAACGCGCCTCACCACTATCAGGCTGAGCAACACCTGCAAGGATACGAGCAAGTGTTGACTTTCCCGATCCGGAAGCCCCACCAATTACCGTTATTGTTCCAGGTTCAAAGCACGCCGAAATATCACGCAGAGCAACAGTTTTGCCGTAGGATGCACAAATGTGCTCGGCTTCTAACAAACCCTGTTTCTTATCTCCCGATGCATATGGCATCGTGGGAGGATGTGGGAGATGTTCAAGTACTTCACTAACAAGCTTCTGATGAACAATACCTAAGGCCACGTCAGCAATATCCCAAAGATTGTCTTTGTTTGAGAGTGCCTCACTTATAACTGGCAGTGCCTCATCAAGGCCATCACAGGTAACACCAGCTAGCTTCCATTGTTGAGAGTTAGAAAGAAGGGTTTGAGGGACACCTTCCCAAACCAATTCTCCATGGCTGAGAACGAGCACTCTATCCACACCTTGCAACTCTTCAAAGCGATGAGTAATTGAGATAATCCCAACACCTTGTTTGACTAAAGAAGCAATGATTTTCGAAAGGTCCTGACGCGACTGACTATCAAGCTGCGAGAGCGCCTCATCAAGAACGAGATAGGATGGGTGCATGGCAAGCACACCGGCAAGCGCTAAGCGTTGTTGCTGACCACCACTTAATTCAGTTGTCCCATGGTCAACTAAACCATCAAGCTCACAAAGCTCGAGAGCCTCTGCAACACGTTGCTGTATTTCCTTCTGGCTAAGACCCAGATTCCTTGGTCCAAAAGCCACCTCTTCTGTGAGTGAAGCTGAAACAATCTGACTTCGCGGATCTTGACGAACCAAGCCAACAGCTTGCGCAAGCTCAAAAGAAGAAACCGACTCACCATCGAGGAACACACGGCCTTGTGTGGGAGCAAGAGATCCATTCAACATGCGTACTAACGTCGATTTACCAGCTCCGTTTGCACCTAAAATCGCTACATGCTCGCCTTGTTGTATCTGAAAAGACACGTCAGATAAAACTGGCCGAGCATCGTGCCGATAGCTATACGAAATATTGCGAACTTCAAGCATGCTTCTCCCCCTCTCGCTCATATCGATAAGACGCTTGCTGCCTTAAGTGCTTTGTATACAAAAAAGGGGTCCGGGAATACTCCCCGTGACCCCTTAGCAGTTCTCGTAAAACAACGTTTACTCGGCCTGCTCCTCAGCAGTCTCTTCCTCAGAGACTTCCTCGGTAGCCTCTTCGGCCTTCTCCTCTGCAGGAGCAGCAACCTTTTTAACCTCGGTCTTACCAGCAGGCTTCTTAGCAGCAACGGGCTCATTCACAATCTCGATGATTGAAATCTCAGCACCATCGCCCTTACGGTTGCCAAGCTTGAAAATACGGGTATAGCCGCCATCACGACCATCCCAAAGACCCTGCTCAGCCTTGGAGAAAATCTCGCTTACGAGCTGTGCATCGCCAACCTTTGCAATAGCGAGGCGACGAGAATGAAGATCGCCACGCTTAGCCCAGGTAATAACACGATCAACGTCGGTGCGAATTGCCTTGGCACGAGGGGTTGTTGTCTTAATGCGGTCATTAGCAAGCAAGGACGCTACAAGGCTCTTCTTCATAGCCTTGGTATGGCTCGCGTCGGTGCCAAGCTTCATGCCGCGCTTCTTATTGTGTCTCATAGTCTTACTCCTATGCGGTTACGTGGCGTGGCCCTAAGCCTTGAGGCCCAGACCCATCGACTCGAGCTTGTCCTTAACTTCCTCGATGGACTTAACGCCGAAGTTGCGGATGTTGAGAAGATCGTTCTCAGAGAACTCAACAAGCTGACGTACTGAGTGAATGCCTGCACGCTTTAAGCAGTTATAAGAGCGGACAGACAAATCAAGATCCTCGATCTGCTTATCAAGCTCGGTGTTGTCATCAGTTTCGACAGCAGCAAAAATCGACTGCTCCTCGGGCTCTTCGGACTCATCAGCCAGAGTCATGAATGCATTCATGTGCTGGTTAATGATATTAGCAGCCTCGACTACTGTCTCACGAGGGGTTACAGAACCATCGGTCTCAACCTCAAGAACGAGACGGTCGTAGTCGGTGTGCTGACCAACGCGGCAAGGCTCAACAGCCTTTGCGCAACGACGAACCGGCGAAAAACGAGAATCGATGTGAATGATGCCAATAGGATCATCATCGCGCTTGTTGTCATCACCGGAAACATAGCCACGACCAGTACCAATACGCAGAGACATGGTGAGGTGATGACCCTCCCCAAGCGTGCAAACAACCTGATCGGGGTTAATAAGGACAAACTCAGCAGGAACATCGAAATCTCCACCGCAAACGGTGCAAGGACCATCGATATTAACGCTTGCTACAGCCTCATCGCCGGTGCCCATAGCCTTAAAAACAAGCTCTTTAACGTTAAGCACAATATCGGTAACGTCCTCGTAGACGCCATCGACAGTTGAGAACTCGTGCTGCACTCCGTCGATCCTAATAGCTTCAACAGCGGCACCTTCGAGCGAGGAAAGAAGCACACGACGCAGAGAGTTACCCAGCGTATCGCCATAGCCCCTCTCAAGCGGCTCGACGGTAACGCGGGAAACGTTATCGCGTACATCCTCGACCGAGACGGTGGGTCGAATGAATTCGGACATTGAGTACCTCCAACTGGGCTTACTACTTGGAGTAAAGCTCGACGATCAGCTGTGCGTCGATATCAAGATCGATCTGGTCACGAGATGGGACCTGAAGGACCTTGCCCTGAAGCTTCTCAATATCGATCTCGAGCCATGCAGGAACAGTCATGTGCTCAGAAGAAATGAGAGCCTCCTTGATGGGAAGCAGATCCTTGGCCTTAGGAGCCACAGCAATAACATCTCCGGCCTTCACGCGATAAGAAGGAATGTCTACGCGCTGACCATTAACCGTGATGTGACCATGACGGACGGTCTGGCGAGCCTCTTTACGCGTACGAGCAAAGCCGAGACGGAAGACGACGTTGTCGAGACGAGTCTCGAGAAGAGCCATCAGGTTATCACCAGTAATGCCCTCGAGCTTAAGAGCCTTCTGATAATAGCCGCGGAATTGCTTCTCAAGAACGCCGTAGATGAACTTAGCCTTCTGCTTCTCACGAAGCTGCATTCCATACTCGCTAACCTTTCTACCAGCGTTCTTTGCCTTTCTTCTAGATTTCTTATCTATTCCTAAATATACAGGATCCATTTCAAGAGATCTACATCTCTTGAGGACAGGTGTTCTATTAACTGCCATTGTAATCTTACCTCCCTAAATTAAACTCTTCTACGCTTTGGTGGACGGCATCCATTATGTGGAACTGGAGTAACATCCTTGATACTTGTAACTTCAAGACCAGCTGCTGAAAGTGCTCTGATAGCTGCTTCTCTACCTGAACCTGGTCCCTTAACCATAACGTCTACAGACTTTAATCCATGGATTAATGCAGCCTTTGTTGCTGTCTCAGCTGCCATCTGTGCTGCATAAGGAGTAGACTTCTTAGATCCTCTGAATCCGAGTCCACCTGCAGATGCCCATGATAAAGCATTTCCTTCTGCATCTGTTAATGTAACTATTGTATTATTGAAAGATGACTGAATATGTGCCTGTCCTCTTTCAACGTTCTTCTTAACACGCTTCTTTGTCACTTTTTTTGTAACTTTCTGAGCCATGATAACTAACCTCCTGTGAGTTTAACAATTCAATTATTTCTTCTTATTAGCTACAGTCTTCTTAGGACCCTTACATGTTCTTGCATTAGTCTTTGTCTTCTGACCTCTGCATGGAAGTCCCTTTCTATGACGGATTCCTCTGTAGCATCCGATTTCCTTTAATCTCTTAATGTTCATGGCAACTTCTCTTCTTAAGTCACCTTCAACCATTAAGTTCTTGTTTACATAGTTTCTGATTTCATTTACTTCATCCTCAGTAAGATCCTTGATTCTAGTATCTGGATTGATTCCAGTAGTAGCTAATATCTTTTGAGAAGTAGATAAACCAACTCCGTATATATATGTTAGACCTATTTCAACTCTTTTTTCCTTTGGTAGGTCAACTCCTGCTATTCTTGCCATTTGAACTTACACCTCCTGTTTATTGAAATGCAAT
>URWR01000035.1 GCA_900551595.1 uncultured Coriobacteriaceae bacterium | reverse complement strand
ACTCAGGTTGTCATGGAGCGCTTCGATGATTATCACGGTGGCACTCCCAATCTTGACCGCCTGATCATCAAGTATATTGATGATGGCAACACCAAGATGATGTCCTACAAGAATGGCGACATCGATTATTGTGACCTGCCTTCTGAGCTTCTTCAGCAGTATCAGAACGACTCTGAGGTAAGCGAGCAGATTACACAGTACTTGCCGCTTGGTACTCAGATTGTCAACCTCAACCTCAACGATGCCGAGCTTCAGGACGTTCGTGTCCGTCAGGCACTCTCTCTCGCAATTAACCGCGAGGAGCTCATTGAGACAGTTCTGTTTGGTGCCGGCGAGCCTTGCTCTGGCTTCCTGAATCCTGCTATTCCGGGCTATGACGAGAGCGCTCCTGTCTTTGAGTACAACCCTGATCGTGCTCGTGAGCTTCTCGCTGAGGCTGGTGCCTCTGATCTGCACCTTACCTGCGGTGTTCGTGAGCGCGACCGCAGCGTCATGGTTGCTGTTCAGGGCTATTGGCAGGCTGTTGGCGTCACCCTTGAGCTCAACCAGCTCGATAACGGTGTATGGCAGCAGGATTGGGCTGACGGCAACCTGATGGTTACGACTGTTGGTTGGTTCCCGCTGTTTGCAGACGCTGACAACCAGATGTATACCTACTTCTTCAGTGAGAATGCATCCGGCAAGTCTTCGTTCTATAACAACGCTGAGTTTGACGACCTGATGACCCGTGCTCGCCAGTCCACAAATGAGGATGAGCGTGCCGAGCTCTATCGTCAGGCTGACGACATTCTTTCTCGTCAGGACTATGCAACATTGCCGCTCTTCTATCCGAAGTATCAGTTCGTTGCTAAGAGCTATGTCAAGAATGCCAAGGTTGGCAACCTGATCTATCACATGATGGATATCGACATCGATAACACCGACTCCAACTACACCGGCCAGGAGTAGTTTGATAGCCGTGATGGGTTCGATGATTCGTTAGGTAAGCTGTCTAGTCGGGGGAGGGCATCGTTTTTTACGATGTCCTCCCCTACGCGGTAGCGTTCGCACTCGAATTTTGGAGAGGTTCATGCGGACGTTGAGAGGGGGGATGCCGAATGAGGGATTTTCTCATTAAAAGAATCCTGCAGGCCATCGGTGTCGTGCTATGCATCTCCGCCATTACCTTCTTCGTTCTGAATATTGTGCCTGGTGATCCTGTGCGCATCATGATGGGCGATATGGCAGATGAAACAACAATTGAGCAGGTGCGTCACAGTATGGGACTCGACCGTCCTGTACCAGAGCAGTACATCAATTGGCTGACCAACATGCTTCATGGTGATTTTGGAACTTCCTATTCGCAGAATAGGCCGGTTATCACACTTATGGGTAATGCGTTTGCAGTTACAGCCCAGCTTGCGGGGTGGGCATACTTATTTGCCTTGGTGTTTGGTTTGGTCCTTGGTGTTGTTGCAGCTGTTAACCATGGACGTGCGCTTGACCGTGCACTCATGGCGCTGTCAGTCTTTGGTATTTCGGCTCCTTCATTCTGGGTTGCCATTATTTTGCAAATTGTCTTCGCACTTACCCTGCACATGTTCCCGCTGTCGGGTGTAAGCACACCAATCCATTATGTCTTGCCCGTTCTTGCTCTGGGTGTGCGTTACGCCGCAAGTATTGCTCGCGTTACACGCACGAGCATGCTTGAGGTATTGGGCCAAGACTTCATGCGTACTGCTGAAGCAAAAGGTTTGGGTCGTTGGACCGTGATAATTGGACACGGCCTTCGCAACGCTCTTATTCCTATCATCACCATTGCTGGTACGCAGCTCGGCGAAATTTTCACAGGTTCCATTCTTATCGAATCCATCTTCTCCATGCCGGGTATGGGCAAGATGCTTCTTGACGCAATCAATACACGTGACCTGCCGCTTATCCAGGGTGGTGTTATGTATATCGCCATCATTTGCGTCGTGGTATACCTCATCGTCGACATTCTCTACGCAGTAGTTGATCCTCGCATTCGTCTTGGAGGAGGTGAGGAGGAGTAATGGCTCTCTTTACTAGTGATAAGAAAAGTTCAAAGGTACAGAAGGCTGAACGTATTGCTGCTGACGCCTCCGCAGCACAGCAGGCTGAACGTGAAACAAATCCAAAGCGTCGCGCCTCCAATTACTGGGCGGTAAGTTGGAATATCTTCCGTAAAAATAAGCTCGGTATGGCCTGCTTGTTTATCGTAATTCTGCTGGTGCTTATTGCCGTGTTTGCTCCGGTTATCTCACCTTATAATCCCGATGAACAGGTTCTTCGCAATATGCTGCAGCCACCCAGCTGGGCTCATCCTTTTGGCACCGATGAGTTTGGTCGTGACATCTTGTCCCGTACCATCTACGGCTGCCGTGTATCGCTTTCCGTAGGCGTTGTATCCCAAGCAATCGCACTTGTTATCGGCTTTTTGGCAGGCGTTTGTGCTGGCTATTTTGGTGGCAAGGTCGATGCGGTTATCTCTTTTGTCATACAGGTTTTCTCGAGCTTCCCATTCCTTCTTTTCGCCATCGTCGTGATGTTTGTTATGGGTCCGGGTCTGGTGAACCTCTATGTTGCTTTGGGTCTTTTAGGTTGGTGCTCCACCGCACGTTTGGTACGCGGTGACGTTATGCGTCTTAAAGGATCTGAGTACATTCAGAGCTGCATTCTTTCTGGTGGCAAGAGCTGGCGCATTATTATGAAGCACCTGCTTCCTAACTGCGTATCTACCCTCATTGTTGTTACCACGCTTGGTATTCCGTCGGCTATTCTTAATGAGGCTTCGCTTTCCTTCTTGGGCCTGGGCGTTCAGCCCCCAATGGCAAGTTGGGGCCAGATGATTTCCGACAGCCAACCATTTATTCAGTCAAATACCTATTACAGCGTTATCCCAGGCATTGCCATCATTATTACTGTTATGGCCTTTAACCTTCTTGGCGATGCTTTACGTGACGCACTTGATCCGAAGATGCGGTCCTAGGGAGGAGGCACGTATGGAACCGAATGACATTCTCTCTTCTGAAATCTCAGAAGATACGGTTGCAACTGCAGCCGATCTGTCCCAGGATCTTATCGAGAACTCCGAAGCAAAAGAGACGCTGCTCGATGTAGATAATCTCTCGGTAACATTGTTTACCGAGGATGGTGCTTTGCCTGTTATCGATCATCTTTCTTTTGTCATGCGCGCTGGAGAAACGCTTGCTGTTGTCGGCGAATCGGGCTGCGGTAAGTCCATGACTGCTCTTTCGGTTATGGGTCTTTTGCCTTCGCCGCCCGCAAAGGTGGTAGGCGGATCTATCAATTTCCGCGGGACCGATTTCACCAAGCTCTCTGCTGATGCAATGCGTCATCATCGTGGCTCTGATATCTCCATGATTTTCCAGGAGCCCATGACTTCTCTTAACCCGGTTATGACGGCTGGCCGTCAGATTCGTGAGGGCATTCTTGTTCACAACCCCAAGATGAGCAAGTCTGAAGCAGATAAGCGCGCGCTCGAGATGATCGAGCTCGTTGGTATTCCTGCTCCGGAGAAGGTCTTTAAGAGCTATCCCCATGAGCTTTCTGGTGGCATGCGTCAGCGCATTATGATTGCTATGGCCTTGGCTTGCCAGCCCGCTCTTCTTATTTGTGACGAGCCAACAACTGCTCTTGATGTAACTATCCAAGCACAGATCCTTCAGCTCATCGACTCCATGCGTGAGCAGTTGGGTACTGCGGTCATGCTCATCACTCACGACATGGGCGTTGTTTCTGAGATGGCCGACTGGGTCCTGGTAATGTATACAGGTCATGCGGTGGAATATACGGTCTCACCTGAGCTGTTTACCAATCCGCTTCATCCTTATGCACAAGGACTCATTGCCTCAATTCCTTCTTTGGGCAATACAGTCGATACGCTCTACGCCATCCCGGGTAACGTTCCTATGCTCAATGAAATTCCTACAGGATGCCCTTTTAATCCTCGCTGCCCCTACGCATGCGATATCTGCCGGACTGAGGTGCCGCGCCTGGCACCTGCAAATGGTGATAAACAGCATCTGGTAGCTTGCTGGAAATACACCGAGAAGTGGGGTGAGTAGCGTGGCGAATACCTATGATAAGAACGATGTTGTGCTTGAGGTTCGCGACCTCACAAAGCACTATCCCATTAAAAAGGGACTTTTAGGTAAGGCTGCGGCTTACGTTCATGCTCTTGAAGGTGTGTCGTTTGATGTCCATCGTGGTGAGACGTTCGCCATTGTAGGCGAGTCTGGCTGCGGTAAGTCTACAACGGGCAAGTGTGTACTTCGTCTTGTCGAACCCACTTCGGGTACCGTAACGCTTGATGGTGAGGATTTCACGGCGCTATCTGGGGAAGCACTTACGCGCGCTCGACAGAAGATGAAGCTCATCTTTCAGGACCCCTATAGCTCGCTTAATCCTCGTATGACGGTTTCTGACATTATTGCTGAGCCTATAGATATTGCCCATACGTATAAGACGCGTGCCGAACGTGACGCTCGTGTTGAGCAAGTCATGCAAGCGGTTGGCCTTGACCTCACGTATAAATATCGTTATCCACATGAGTTCTCCGGCGGTCAGCGACAGCGTATTGGTATTGCTCGCGCTATTGTTCTTGAGCCTGAGCTGGTTGTATGCGATGAGCCTGTTTCCGCTCTTGATGTTTCGGTTCAGGCTAAGGTAATTAACCTTCTGGGCGAGTTACAAGAGCAGTATGGCCTTGCTTATATCTTTATTTCACATGACCTTTCAGTGGTTAAGCATATTGCTGACACTGTTATGGTCATGTACCTTGGCCACACTATGGAGCTTGCGCCCAAGCAGGAACTTTTTGACAATCCTCTGCATCCTTATACACAGGCTCTGCTTGATGTTATTCCTAAGATTGGCCACGAGCGCATTCAGGATAAGAAAATCCTTGAAGGCGATATACCAAGCCCCACTAATCCGCCAAAGGGTTGCTGCTTCCATACGCGTTGCCCGCATTGCATGAAGATTTGCTGCGAGCGTGTTCCAGAGATGCACGAAGTGGGTCCTGAGCACACATGCGCATGCCATCTGTTTGATAAGGATCTCAGTGAAGAGGACCGTACGCCTGTTGCTATTAATGCAGCAGTGGCTGCGGATCTCTAAAGCCAACGCAAGCTTTAGAAGAGAAGCCCAAGATTTTGTGACTCATAAACGTCTTCCGTAAGGTATGCGGAAGACGTTTTTTTATTATTCATTTCAATAGTCTCTTTGTGCATATAGGATGAAGCCGAATACATAGTTGCTGTAGGGTCGTAGAGTAAATCGCAGCAACCATATATCAAACGGAAAGGTTGAGAACATGAGTGATGTACTCGATCGGTTTGTAAAATACTGCAGCGTTACTTCGCAGTCAGATCCGCTTACCAGCGACCATGTGCCTTCAACACCAACGCAGCATGAAATGGCCAAGGTGGTCGCAGATGATCTTCGCGCGCTGGGTGCAGAGGATGTCTGTGTAGACGAACATGCCTATGTCACTGCTCAATGGCCCGCAAGTGAAGGTTGTGAAGCACTGCCTCATCTCTGTCTTTGTGCACATCTCGATACTGCGTGGCAGACAAAGGGTGAAAATGTTCATCCTCATGTTGTGCACTACGATGGTGGCCGTCTTGTTATGGGCACAGTTGATGGTGAAGAAATCTATTGCGACACCACTACAAATCCCGAGCTCGATCGTATGAAGGGCTGGGATATTGTTGTGTCTGATGGCACCACACTCATAGGCGGCGATGATAAAGCCGGTGTTGCTGAGATAGTGGCTTTGCTTGCCCGTTATCGTAATGACCCTTCAATTCCGCACCCTGCTCTTGCTGTAGCTTTTGTCCCTGATGAAGAGATTGGCCATGGTGCTGCTCTGCTCGATTTGGATGCTTTGGGTTGCGAGTGGGGTTATACCCTTGATGGCGGTCCTCTTGGTGAGTTCAGCTATGAATGCTTCAATGCGGCAGAAGCCAATGTTCGTGCACGTGGTATTTCAGTTCATACAGGTACTGCCAAAGGCATTATGGTTAACGCCTCAGAGGCAATCATGCGCTTCCATCAACTCTTGCCTGCGGCTGAGCGCCCTGAATATACCGAGGGTTATGATGGATTCTTTTATCTGGAGCGTATGAGCGGCGATTGTGAAAGCGCCCAGGCAGATTACATTATTCGCGACCACGATAAGGCACTATTTAATCGTCGTAAGCGTCTTATCGAGCGCGCCTGTGAGCAGGTAAATGAAGAGCTCGGGGACACATATCTCAGTGTTGAGATTCATGATACCTACCAAAACATGGCCGATGTTATTCTCGATGGAAACGAACACCTCGTGGAGAATGCCCGCAAGGCATTTGAGGAGTGCGGTCATGAAATGAAGATAATTCCTATGCGTGGGGGCACCGATGGTGCTCAACTCTGCTACCGTGGATTACCGTGCCCTAACATCTCGGCTGGATACTATAACGCTCACGGCGTGCGTGAATTTGTACCAGTGCCAGAACTTGAGGGTATGGTCGATGTGCTACAGGCTCTTATGAACTTGTATGCACACCCACAGAATGAGCAGTAAGGAGAATCAAGCTTTATTGCTTAGTGCAGGATTTTATTTTCAGGGGGTCTTTCTGAAAGACTCTTTCGTTGCCTTGAGGAGGGCATATGAGCAACACAATTGATGCGGCGTACCTTACAGATCTTTTTCATGAGCTTGTAGAGGTAGATAGTCCGGTGGGTTTTTACACCGATATTGAGCCTTACATGGCCTCTAAGGTAGCCGAATGGGGCTATGAGATGTATTGGGATCGTAAGCATACAGGTTATGTTCGTGTTCCTGGTCGCGATCGTTCTCGTTGTGTTTGTGTTGGAGCGCACCTCGACACCATCGGTCTGGTTGTTCGTGGCTTCAATGACGATGGCACACTGCGTGTGCGCCAGGTTGGTGGCATTAACTATCACAGCATTGAGGGTTCAAGCTGCAGGATTCATTGCCGCGATGGCCGCGTGGTTAACGGCCAGGTTATCTGCAATAAGCACTCAGTCCATGTATTTGAAGACTGTCGCCAAGTGCCACGTGATGAGAACAACATGTCCGTCTCAATCGTGGCCGATGTCAAAAATCCGGCCGATGCTCGTGCACTTGGGGTAACAGAGGGTGCTCTGATCTCCATTGATCCTGAGTACGAGGCTTTTGACAATGGCTATATCATTTCACGCCATATTGACGACAAGGCCTGCGTTGCTGTTCTTCTCGATGTTTTGAAGTGGCTCAAAGAGTCAGGAGAAGTGCCTGCCTGCGACACGCTCTTTGCTTTCCCAATCTATGAAGAGATTGGCCATGGTGGCGCTTATGTACCTGAAGAAGTAAGCGAATATGTTGCGCTTGACATTACCCTCATTGGCCCGGATTACGATGCAGACGAGCATAGCGTAGGCATTGCCGCTTCTGATCATCATGGCCCTTACGACTGGGATCTTACCAACAAGCTTATTGCTGCTGCCGGCGAGGCATGTGATAAAGACAAGTGGAATGTTCAGGTGTGCTTCCACTTTTCAACCGATGCGATGGCAGCCTACGTCCTGGGTTCAAATATCTATGCAGCAGCCTTTGGTCCTGCCTGCCTGAACACACATGGTCGTGAGCGCTGTCACGTGGATGCACTGGTAGAGACGGAGAAGCTCTGCCGTGCCTATGTCATGGGTGGTGCCAAAGAGGAAGCTTAGTACCGTGTATGTTGTCTTTCTCATAGGCGGTATAGGATCGGGTAAGTCGACTGCAGCCCAGCGCTTGGTTACGCTGGGCGCAGCGCGCATTGATTTGGATGAGCTCTCCCGAGAAGTACTTGCTCCACATGCGCCCTTGCTAACAGAGATTGCCAATACATTTGGCGCCGATCTTATCGATGACCAGGGTGTCTTGAATCGCGGACTTTTAGCATCGCGTGTATTTAGTTCACCTGAGCTCACTGCCAAGCTTGAGGATCTTGAGCTGCCTGCTATTCGTGAGCTGTTGGTTAGCAAGCTCAATGAACTGGCGAATATGGGTAAGACACCTCCATGTTGCGTTGTTGAAGTGCCGCTGCCTGACCGCATGGGTCCGTTGCTTTCTCTTGCAGATGAAGTAATGGCAGTAACCTGTCCTATACAGGTGCGTCGTATACGCGCTTTAGGGCGTGGTATGACTGAAGCTGATTTTGACGCACGGAGCCAACGTCAGCTCACAGATGATGGGTATGCTCAGCTTGCAGATACTGCAATTTCTAATGAAGGCAGTGCTGAAGATCTCTTTGCACAGATTGATGTATGGTGGGCAACACGAATAGGGTGAGAGGGGAGTGCACATGTCCTCTATTCCAACAGTTGAGGGGCATCATTTTGGAGCGAGTCTCAAACGCTTTGGAGTGGAACGCGACCAATCAGACGCAAAGCTTGTTGTGCATTCACCTTATGAGCCGGCAGGCGATCAACCTCAAGCTATCGAAAAGCTTGCCCAGGGTGTAGAGGACGGCCTGCGCTATCAAACACTTCTAGGTGTAACAGGTTCCGGTAAGACTTTTACCATGGCAAAGACTATTGAAGCCCTCAATAGACCCACGCTAATTATGGAACCCAACAAAACCCTCGCTGCACAAGTGGCTAGCGAGATGCGTGAACTCTTCCCTGACAACGCTGTTGTCTACTTTGTTTCTTACTACGACTATTACCAGCCTGAGGCCTATGTGCCGCAGTCTGATACGTACATAGCCAAGGATTCCTCTGTAAATGATGAGATAGATAAGCTCAGGCTTTCAGCCACGGCAGCACTCACGGAGCGAAAGGACGTCATTGTCGTGGCATCGGTTTCCTGCATATACGGACTTGGAAGTCCTGATGAGTGGACAGGCATGAGTATTTCGCTGCGCCCGGGGCAGGAGAGGGACAGGGATGATCTCGCGAGGTCTCTCATAGATTTACAGTACACCAGGAATGATATGGATTTTCACCGAGGCACCTTCAGAGTGCATGGTGATGTGCTTGATATATTTCCGGCAAATGCCGATGATACAGCAATCAGGGTTGAGTTTTTCGGTGATGAGATAGATCGGATAGTGGAGGTCGATGTGCTGACCGGCGAGGTAAAGTGCTCGCTTGAGCATACGATGATCTTCCCAGCATCACACTATGTAGTTTCGCAGGAGAAGATAAATGAGGCCTGCCTCAATATAGAGAAAGAGCTTGATGAGCGTGTGAAGTATTTTAAAGGCGAGGACAAGCTCATAGAGGCACAGCGAATAGCAGAGAGGACCAATTTTGACATAGAGATGATGAGGGAGACAGGCTTCTGTTCAGGAATTGAGAATTATACGAGGCATCTGAACTTTGCAAAGCCGGGGGAGCCTCCTATGACACTCATAGATTTCTTCCCGGATGATTTTCTCATAATCGTGGATGAGTCACATATCACGATTCCGCAGATAGGCGGTATGTATGCGGGTGACCGCTCAAGAAAGACCACTCTTGTTGACTATGGCTTCAGACTGCCCTCAGCCCTTGACAACAGACCTCTAAATTTCGAGGAGTTTGAGGGTAAAATAGACCAGATGCTCTTTGTCTCAGCCACTCCGAATAAGTATGAGAATGAGCATGAGTTGCTTCGTGCGGAGCAGATTATCAGACCGACAGGACTTTTGGATCCTGAGATATCAGTGCGCCCTGTTGAGGGACAGATTGATGACCTTGTGTCAGAGGTCAATAAGGAGACTGCAAACCATCACAAGGTGCTTATCACCACACTCACAAAGCGTATGGCTGAGGATCTCACAAACTATATGGCAGAGCTTGGCATCAGGGTAAAGTATCTGCATTCAGATATAGATACACTTGAGAGAGCGGAGATAATACGTGACCTGCGTCTTGACGTATTTGACGTGCTCGTCGGCATCAATCTGCTCAGGGAGGGTCTTGATATCCCAGAGATTACACTTGTTGCCATACTCGATGCGGATAAGGAAGGTTTCCTTCGCTCAGAGACCTCACTTATACAGACGATAGGACGTGCCGCACGTAACAGTGAGGGCCATGTTATCATGTACGCTGACAAGATTACAGACTCCATGCGTGTCGCAATTGACGAGACAAAGCGTCGTAGAAAGGTACAGGAAGAGTACAATGAGGCTCACGGCATCACGCCACAGACTATACAGAAATCCGTGCGTGATCTCATAGCTATCTCAAAGAAGGTAGCGGCCGATGAGAATGCTCTTGACAAAGATCCGGAGTCAATGAGCAAAAAAGAGCTTGAGAAGCATATTGCAGATATAGAGAAAAAGATGAAAAAAGCAGCGGCAGAGCTCAATTTCGAGGCTGCTGCAGAGTACAGGGATAAGCTTATTATGCTTAAAAACACATTGAGAGACATAAAATAAAAGCTTATAACATCCGGAAGCAATTTGGAGGAACACAAATTATGGCAAAAAAAGAAAGAAAATACATCAAAATACGAGGTGCCAGCGAACACAATCTAAAGTGCGTCAGTCTTGACATCCCGAGAGATGAGTTTGTTGTTTTTACAGGGCTTTCAGGCTCCGGCAAGTCATCACTGGCATTTGATACCATATATGCTGAGGGACAGCGCAGGTACATGGAGTCACTTTCATCGTATGCGCGTCAGTTTTTAGGACAGATGGAGAAGCCGAATGTGGAGTCTATAGAGGGACTTCCGCCTGCCATTTCCATTGACCAGAAATCCACCAACCGGAATCCCCGTTCCACAGTGGGAACTGTTACGGAAATATATGATTATTTTCGTCTGCTGTACGCCAGAGTGGGAATCCCTCATTGCCCGGTCTGCGGCAAGCCCGCCAAGAGCATGGTCGTCTGGGGCATCGCATACTAAGCCAATCCCGGCAGTGCTGTTTTATGCGGCACTGCCGGTTTTTGTATGGGAAACGGGTGCTTTTTGGGAAACTCAGGGTATATATAGGGCACCGCTGTTGTGCCACGATCGGTGTGTGGCTATTTTTGATTTTTATTGCCCATTACAAAATAGTCCGTAGGGAACGGTCTATCTCCGGCCTAAGAGCCGGGATTAAAATCCCGGTTGGCCTCCGAAACGCGCCTGCGGGCGCAGTGACCGTTCCGGGACTTTGTGAGAGATGTCTTTGTGATTTTGGTATCGATCCGAAGATATGCGTTGGCTTGCCTTGAGGGTGACTCCCCGCGGGGCGGGGAGATGTCGTGAAGCGACAGAGGGGACCGGGCGCTGTTTGCGCGCTGTCCGCGCAGCGAACTGAAGGGCGATTTCCTGCGCAGAGCCTAAAATATATGCTATGTTCCAGCTTTCCGGCGGTGGCCGCCCTACCGCGCAATAAATGGCAAATGTCCGGTAATTTTCATACCAGTCCGGGGCGTCGAGGACGCCACCCCCCCCTAACTTCTAACTAAAAAACTATGCTTCTTCTCCCTACATTGCTGCTCTATGCTCTGGGCTTGCTGCTGACTGGTATCGGCAGCAGGCTGGCTTCGCGCTGCGCAACGTGGTGCGGGGCGCTGTGCGGGCTGCCTATGTGGATGGTGGGCGGCACGCTGGTGGCGGTGTGTACGGCGCTGCCGCAGCTGGTGCTGGCGTTTCTGGCGGCAGGTATGTCCGTTACTGCGCTGGCCGTTGGTACGGCTCTGGCGGGCGCTGTCACCCAGCTGGGGCTGGTACTGGCGCTTTGCCTGCTGCGCTGTAATGTCACGGTGGACCGCGGCGAGCTGCTGCGCAAATGC
>URWR01000034.1 GCA_900551595.1 uncultured Coriobacteriaceae bacterium | reverse complement strand
GAGAGTCTCGTGCTACCGATATTGCAAAGTAGGTAGTTGATTATGGCTGTTAACAACGAAGCCGGCAATTTGCTCGGCTTCGTTGCTTCGGTAACAGGGGAGCAGAATCTCCGAGTTGAAGAAAATCTCGGAGATGGTTTTGTTCGTCTTCGTGTTTCTGAGGCTGAGCGCCGTCAAGCGAAACATGATATTCGCTGCATCGAAGATGTGGTAATTGAGATGCTACGAAATGCGCGTGATGCTCGTGCGCGAAAGATTTTCGTAGCAACAACTCGTGATGCCAACACACGCACCCTGGTAATGATCGACGATGGAGACGGTATACCCGCTCATATGCAGGATCGCATTTTTGATGCTCGTGTTACCTCTAAGCTCGAAACTATTCATACCGATCGCTGGGGTGTGCATGGGCGTGGTATGGCGCTTTTCTCAGTGAGGGAAAATGTTTCTAGTGCCAAAGTTGTGACTTCCACACCCGGCTTGGGTACTTCACTGTGTGTTGTTTCGGATGCGACGAAGCTTTCTGAGCGTGCAGATCAGTCTACTTGGCCGACAGTGGGAACCGATGACGATGGACAGACTTCTGTCGTTCGCGGGCCTCATAATATCGTCAGGACATGCTGTGAGTTTGCTGTAGAAGAGCGTGGGGTCTGTGAAGTGTATTTGGGTTCACCCTCTGAGATTGCAGCGACTCTTCGCGATAGATGCCGTCCCGATGATGAAAGCCGACATCTGTTTGTTGACGATATTGCCGAACTTCCTGTATGTGAACGGCTCTATGCCGCCTCCGACGCTTCGGATTTTATGGAAATTGCCGCATCTTTAGGCCTTGTTATTTCCGAGAGAACAGCCCATCGCATCCTCTCTGGTCAAATTAAGCCCTTGCGCAGTGTGCTTGCGAGGCTTATGCACCGCAGTGACCCTTCAACTCCTGCCGAAGTAGATCTTATGAAAGATAGGCGAGGCCTTAAGGTTTCTTCAGACGATCTTGGTGAATTCTCACGCATGATGGAGCGGGATTTTTCCTATCTTGCAGATCGTTATTATTTATCCCTTTCGGCAGCACCGCATGTTCGCGTTACAAAAAATCGTATTCTTGTAAGCTTTGATCTTGATAAACCGGATTAGTGAACTTGTACTTGAGCTTTAGATGTCTGCCTAAACCAGTACAATCATGAAATACAACACATGACTTCAGTCAAGAAGCTAAAACGTTGCAGGAGATAGTAATGGATTTTCTGAAGGTTTCGAGCAAGTCTTCACCGGCCTCAGTAGCCGGGGCGATTGCCGGCATGGTTAAAGATGGTGTTCCGGTAAATATGCAATGTGTCGGAGCGGGTGCTGTCAATCAAGCGATTAAGGCTATGGCCATTGCACGTGGTTTTCTTATTCCTACCGGTATTGATATCTCCTGTGCTCCAACCTTTTCAGATATTGAAATAGGAGGGGAGAGTAGAACGGCCATTCGTATTGCTGTTTACGTACACAAACTCCCCACTCCAGGCTCCTTATCATCCGTATAAATGAGGCGGTAATTTTTGATGGTTGATTATCCTCATCTTGTTGGTCTTACCTACCATATAAAGACCTTCGGTTGTCAGATGAATCTTCATGACTCCGAAAGGGTTTCCGGTCTTCTTGATAGCTGTGGGCTGGTAGAGGTTGCAACTCCAGAAGAGGCTGATGTTGTTGTATTCATGACGTGCTGTGTTCGCGAGAAGGCGGATACGCGTTTATATGGACAAGTTTCTTCCATGGTAAGTGCTCCCGTTCCTCCAAGCGGCCGCAGGCTAGTTGCTGTTGGTGGTTGTATCGCTCAACGAGACGGCGAGAATATCCGTAAACATATTCCTAACGTTGATGTTGTATTTGGCACTCAGGCGATTGCTCGACTTCCTTATCTTCTGGAACAGGCACTTCTGGATGACTCTCATCAGCTTGAAGCGGATACGGCTGAGCCTTATGAGGGCTTTTCGACCGATCTCCCAAGTCATCGAGCACAGTCGTTCCATGCGTGGCTGCCTATCATGACTGGCTGTAATAATTTCTGCACATACTGTATTGTCCCGTATGTTCGTGGGCGTGAGCGTAGCCGTATCTTCGAAGACGTAGTCATGGAATGCGAACATCTTGCTCGTGATGGCGTTCGCGAAATAACACTCTTAGGGCAAAACGTTAACTCTTATGGCCGAGACCGCTATGGTAAGCCTCGCTTTGCGGAGCTTTTGCGCGCAGTTGGTCAAACGGGAATTGGACGTATTCGCTTTACGTCTTCGCATCCAAAGGATCTTTCTGATGAGACCATTGCTGCCATGGCAGAAACACCGCAGGTGATGCCACAACTTCATTTGGCAGTGCAGTCCGGTTCGACCGAAATACTCCGACGCATGAATAGGAAGTATAGTCGCGAGGATTACTTAGAGTTGGTTCACAAAATTCGTGCAGCTATGCCAGATATTGCTCTTTCGACCGACATTATCGTCGGATTTCCCGGAGAGACTGAAGAGGACTTTGAACAAACACTTTCGCTTGTTCGAGAAGTTGAGTTTGCCTCTGCCTTTACTTTTATCTACTCAAGGCGCGAGGGAACTCCTGCTGCAAAGATAGTCGACAATACGCCCCATGAAGTGATTCAGGAGCGTTTTGAGCGGCTTGCAGCCCTTGTTGCAGATCTTGCTCATAAAGCAAATGTACGCGAGCTTGGTTCCACTGTCGAAGTGCTTGTGGAAGGTCCCTCAAAATCCGATGCACATGTCTTAGTTGGCCATAGTCCAAAAAATCAAACGGTACATTTTGCCTTGCCGGATGGCGTGAGTGCTCAAGATCTTACGGGTCGTTACGTAGATGTGCGCGTGGATGAAGCAAAAACCTGGTATCTTCGCGGTCCCATGGTAGGTTCTGCTCGGTAAGACTGGAGGACTTTGGAACCTGTAACTGTTTGCATAGTAGGGCCAACCGCCTCTGGAAAAAGTGAACTTGCCGATAGACTTGCCTTTGCTCTTGGCACTACTGTTATCTCAGTGGATGCTATGCAAGTTTATCGCGGCATGGATATAGGTACTGCTAAAGTTCCTGCTGCTGAGAGGCGCGTAGCGCTCGAGATGGTTGATATTTGTGATGTATCAGACACCTATTCTGTTGAACGCTTTCAAAAGGATGCGCGCGCTTGTGTAGATAGGGCTATCGCAGACGGACGTATTCCAATTCTGTGCGGCGGAACTGGTCTTTATCTTGATGCAGTTATAGATGAGATGGATTTCCCGGCAGGAAAACATGGCGATGCTCGTCGCACTTTTTGGGAGCAAGAGGCTGAGCGTCTTGGTCCTGATGAGCTTTATGCAGTTTTGCAACAACGAGATCCTGCAAGTGCTTCTCTTATTCATCCACATAACGTAAGGCGTTGTATTCGTGCGCTTGAACTGGCTGACGAGGGGCTTAGTTATGCCAAGCAGCATGAAGGTCTCTTGAAACGCACTCCTCATTACCATGCTGTGCTTTATGCCCCTGCAGTTCCTCGAGAAAAGCTCTATACGCGTATAGATGAGCGTGTAGATCAAATGTTTGCAGATGGCTTGCTGGATGAAGTGCGCCAGCTTCAAACGGATAAGCTCAAACAATCGGTCACTGCATCCCAAGCAATTGGCTACAAGGAAGCTCTTGCAGTTTTGGATAATGAGATGTCATTGGAGGATGCGATACAGCAAACAAAAACGCGCACACGTCATTATGCAAAGCGCCAACTCAATTGGTTACGACGCGATGGTCGTGCGCACTGGCTTGATATCGACACGCTTGGAGTTGATGGGGCTGTCGATTATATCCAGCATGATATTTCGAAGACCGTCCAAGCCTCCCAATCTAAGGAGTGCATGTAATGACGTCTCGGTTTGCTCCTTACTCAACTTCCCATGAGAAAGAACGTGCTGTTTTAGTCGGGGTCGATCTTGGTCCTGATAAATCTGAATGGCCGGTTGAGACTTCCCTTAACGAGCTTGAACGTCTTGTTGAAACTGATGGCGCGACAGTGGTGGGAAGATTAACGCAACGTCTTGATCGCCCTGTAGCACGCACATTTATTGGTTCTGGCAAGACTGAAGAATTGGTCTGTTTAGCTCACAATCTCGAAGCTAATGTGGTGGTGTTTGATGACGAGCTTACGCCTTCACAACAAGCGAACTTAGAGCGAGCGATAGGCAATGGCATAAAGGTTATTGATAGAACTGCACTCATTCTTGATATATTTGGTGTTCATGCTAAAACGCGAGAAGGACGTCTCCAAGTTCAGCTGGCGCAGTTGCAATATCTTTATCCCAGACTACGAGGTATGTGGAGCCACTTAGTGCGCGAGCAGACGCGTGGAGGTATTGGTAGCCGTTTTGGTCAAGGAGAAAGTCAGCTCGAGGTCGACCGCCGTCTTGTTCGTAAGCGCATTGCAACCCTACAAGAAAAACTGAGCCAACTCGAGAAGCGACGTGCAACGCAGAGTAAAGCTCGCTGGGAATCGGGTGTATGGCGCACAGCTCTAGCTGGATATACAAATGCTGGAAAATCTACTCTTCTCAACACTCTTGCATCTGCAAATGCTTATGTACAAGACGAGCTCTTTGCGACACTGGATCCTACTACGCGGGTGCTGGACCTAGAAGAGGGTCGTAAAATTGCCCTGACCGACACGGTAGGTTTTATTCAAAAGCTTCCTACCACTTTGGTTGAAGCATTTAAATCCACCCTTGCTGAGGTGAATGCTGCAGATCTTATCTTGCGAGTTGTTGATGCGAGCGATGAGGGCTACCTGAGAGAGCTTGCCGCAGTCGATGAGGTGCTCCATCAAATTGGTGCAGCTGATAAGCGCTCTGTTGTTGTATTCAACAAGATTGATCTGCTCAGTGCGGATGAGTTGCAACATATGCGCTCAACATATCCTCAGGCAGTTTTTGTTTCCGCTTTAACAGGTGAGGGTCTCGCCTCCCTCAAATATCGTATTGCCAAAGAGGCTTCAGATGGCGATGTTGTACTTTCAGTCATGATTCCCTATTCAAAAGGTCTGCTTATGAAAATGGCACACGAGCGTTGCCGTGTAGTTCATGAGCGCTATGTGGAAGGCGGACTGCTTGTTACGCTGAATGCTGATAAGCGTATGGCGGCTACTCTTGAGCCGTATCGTGTAGATGAGAGTTCTTTATAGCTATTGGCTGCAGGAAATCTGTAAGATACCTCGGGTTTATTGGTGAGAGATGCTAGACAAAAAGACTTGTTAGAACAAGTAACAGCGGCTGGTGAACAACATAAATGAGCAAGGCATGACGCCCGATAAATTCGAGTGGCGCGCAATGGAGGGAATACACCCAAGCTGGAAAACCTTGTTCTATGGGTCGTGAGAGAAGCGCAGTGCCCGTAAGATACATAAAAAGGTAGGGGATTACAGGGTAATAATCTCCTGATAGAAAATGTGGACCCGGAAACCCTAACCAGCTTAACCAAGGCGTTTCATACAGCATTCTCGGAATGTCTACCGTAGTAAAACCAAGTTCAAGCGTGCCATGTGAAACATTGTATGTTATGAGAAAGAGGCAGAAGCATATACATGCTGGCAAGATACCCGATGGAAGTAATCTTACGTGCTTAAGCAAGCCTGAAATAATGCCACAGGATCCCATGCAGAAGATAATTCCAAAGCTAATTGGAGTATCAACAGCTGCAATAGTTGTAACAATATAAATCCCAAACGATAGAGCAAGCAGTTTAGTGCCTCTCACAATATTGTTATGAGAGTAATAACACATACAACCTGCAATAAAAAGAAAAGTCCAGGAGATAGAGGCACGCCAAATATCTTGGAATAACCCAGAAAACCATGGAAGAGAAACATGGGATAAGTAGGCAAGGTCATAACAACCATGAAATAGCACCATTGAGACCACAGCAATACCACGGGCAATATCGAAAATGCGTATACGCCCGTGATATGAATCAGTGGATACATCTATTGCAGAGGTGTCAGTTTGATTCATGAGTAACACCATAAAACCAATGTGACAAATTAAGAGATGGATCTAATGAGAGCAGTAACGCGCCCCAGGATAATAGGATCCTTCACATAAATTGGCTCCATTGTGTCATTTTCAGGCTGCAGACGAACACGGTAGCGCTCACGATAAAACGTTTTTACGGTAGCTGAATCATCAATAAGAGCTACAACGATTTCTCCATTGTGTGCGTCTTTTTGTTCTTTAACGACAATGTAATCGCCATCAAAGATGCCTGCGTTAATCATTGAGTCCCCGCGAACACGGAGAATAAAGGAACTGTAATCGCCCACAATACTTGTTGGAAGAGAGAGATTCTCTTCAATATTTTGCTCAGCCAAAATAGGTTGACCAGCGGCAACACGACCAACTACCGGCAGCGTAATGAGATTGGCATCTACATCAATGGAAACATTAGCGAGTTTTGGACCAGAGCTTTCTTCAGAACGTTCTTGACGCTCTGAAACAACCTCGATGGCGCGTGGCTTATTAGAATCTCGATGGATGTAACCGTTGTCTTCAAGATATTTAAGATGCATATGAACCGTGGAAGGGGAGGCAAGTCCTACCGCTTTTCCAATCTCCCGAACAGAGGGAGGAAAACCATGGGTTTTTGTATATGTGCAGATATAATCATAAATTTCACGCTGACGTGAACTGAGCTTACGTTGAGACATACTGCCCCCTTTCAATCTAAGAAATATGATACAGCCGTTCTAATTTCGTTGCAAACATCTGTTCGTTTATACTTGACACGAACAGATGTACGAACGATACTAATCACAGAACATTTGTTTGCATACATTTTATGTCCGAGCACTGCTGTATATAAAGTCTGCAAGTTATCGAAGGGAGGAAGACATGGATATTCGCGGGAACAACATTCAATTTTTTTCTGAGGGATCTTCAGCTCTTGATATCAAACCAGTTCATTTTCGTGTCCTTGAAGGCGGGCAAGCTCATTACAAGAATGTTGACGATGTAAATATTCGTAATGATCGATCACACGTGTATTGTCATCATTCTCACGTTCAGAACAAGAACACACTCATTACGATCCTTGTCATTTGTTCTATGGTGCTTGCGCTTGTGGGCATAGCGTTTCTTTCTGATGCTTCTGCTATGGCTCGGAAAACTTCTTCCTTTACAGATATTTCTACTGAGATTGTTACGGTAATGCCAGGAGAATCCATCTGGTCCATTGCAGAAAATCATCCCGTAAATGGTTGTTCTACTGCTGAAGTTGTTGAATTCATTACACAGGAAAATGAGCTTTCTTCTTCCATGCTTTCGTCTGGACAGCAGCTCTCTGTTCCCGCTTCTTAGCTCTTTGGCAATATAGTTATTGGTCTAATCATTTGGGCTTTGTTTTTATGATAGGCTCCTTTGTATACAGCATTTTACAAGGGAGACTGCATGCGCTGTCCTAAATGTGGTTGCGAGGAGTCTAAAGTTGTAGACTCACGTCCGTCCGATAGCAATGATGCCATCCGACGCCGTCGAGAATGTATTGCATGTGGCTATCGTTTTACTACGTATGAACGTAAAGAAGAAACACCATTAATGGTTCTTAAAAAAGATGGCACAAAAGAACCGTTTGATCACCAGAAGTTGATGCGTGGATTGCTTACTGCTACCGCAAAGCGTCAGGTTCCAATCGCCCAACTCGATGCATTGATTGATGATATTGAGTCAGAATTGCGCGACAACGGTGTATCTGAAGTCCCTTCTTCTGAAATCGGAAACCTTGTGCTAAAACGCCTTATAGACGTAGACAAGGTTGCGTATGTTCGTTTTGCTTCGGTATATCGAGATTTCAAAGATCTTGATGAGTTTAGTGAGGAATTGAGGAGCCTTTCACAATGATTGATGAGACCATTTCCGTTCCTATTAAACGACTTGATCCATCTGTTGAGTTGCCGACCTATGCGTATACAGGCGATGCAGGTCTCGACTTGCGTTCTAATGAAGACCTTGTTCTTGCACCCCATGAGCGCCGACTTATCGCTACAGGTTTGGCGGTTGCAATTCCTGAGGGATATGCCGGTTTTGTTCAACCTCGCAGCGGCCTGGCTTTACGTGAAGGTCTCTCTATGGCTAATACTCCCGGCCTTATCGATTCGCATTATCGTGGCGAGTTGAAGGTATGTGCAGTAAATCTCGATAACGAGAAGCCCATTCATATCGAACGTGGAGAACGTATTGCTCAACTTGTTATACAGCGTGTTCCTATTGTTAATTTGATTGAGGTTGACGAGCTGGATGAAACCGATAGAGGTGCCGGTGGATTTGGCTCAAGTGGCGTTTAAAATGATTGGCTGAGTGATTGTATGTCTGAATCTACCCTTTATGACCTTGTAATTATTGGTGCTGGTCCTGCAGGAATTTCGGCAGCAATTTATGCTTCTCGTGCGCTCTTAACCACGGTTGTTTTAGAGCAGACATCTCCTGGTGGGCAGGTTCTCTTAACATCAGAAGTTGATAATTATCCAGGAGTTCCATCTACCAGTGGCTATGAACTCATTCAGGCGATGGAAAATCAAGCTAAGGATTTGGGCGTTACTATCCACTCAGCGCAGGTGTCTTCTATTTCTTCTACATGTGATAACAATTTCATTATTAGTTGCAATGGAGGAACTTCATACAACGCTAAGGCTGTTATTTTGGCGAGTGGTTCCACGCCTCGAAAAGCCGGCTTTGAAGGTGAAGAAGATTTCATTGGGCGTGGAATTTCATATTGTGCGACCTGCGATGGAATGTTTTATCGCAATAAACCCGTTTATGTGGTAGGGGGAGGTAATTCTGCCGCCGAAGAAGCACTTTTTCTTACAAGGTTTGCAAGTGAAGTCCACATGATTATTCGTAAGGATCACTTGCGTGCTCAAGCTGCACTGGTTGATCAGCTTCAGCAAAATGAAAAGGTATTTGTCCATTTTCGGACAACTATCTCTAAGGTAGAAGGGGAGGATCTTCTCACTAAACTCTATCTTCATAATGAGGATACCGATGAGATTACATGTATATCAGGAGATCCAGGCTCGTTCGGTGTGTTTGTATTTGTGGGCCAGCTACCGTCATCTGAACTCATTAAAGAATTTGCTGAACTCGATCAAACTGGCGCGGTTATTACCGATGAATATATGGCCACAAGGACACCTGGTTTATATTGTGCGGGAGATGTTCGTTCAAAGGTATTGCGACAAATTATTACTGCGGCATCTGATGGTGCGGTGGCAGCAACATCTGTGGCAGGCTATCTCGGGCAGCCAATCGCAGGATAGTCAGCTTATCCACGTCTTGCGCGATTATTCTTGGCTGTCTCTTGTAAGTAGCTGTAGATCTATATAAAACTGCGATAATATATCTTATGTAAAGTAGAGCTATAGAAGGAATTAGTATCTATGTTGGCGTTACGGAGCTTGTTTCTTCTAGCGACGGCATACAGATTTCTTTAAGCATCTGTTCTTGCTCTATCTCGAACTCTGCATCTTCTAGTACAAGAAGCTGATCGAGTGCTTTGAGGCGTGTGCTTCCTTGTGGAACCAGTTCTTTACCAGAGCGTGTGATCATGACAATGAGCATATGCTCTGGTAAGACAAGTTCTTTGATAAGCCTTCCTTCGGCCTTACTTCCTGCTCCAACTACATGTCTATGAAAGACTCCCCGCTGTTCATCTTCTTCTAGATTCTTCTCCGTCTGGTTGGACTCTGAGATATCAATTCTTCCAAGCAGATGCTCATAGAAGGCATCTACGCCTATAAGGTCTGATGTTACGTATGCGATTATCGAGACAAGCGAAGCTGCTAACAGCGAATCGAGTGAGCCTGTGAGTTCAAAGGCAAGCACGATGCCAGTTATAGGAGCTCTTACAACACCTGCAAATAAGCTTGCTACTCCAAGTACCGTGTAGTTAACAACATAAACTGAAGGTATTGCCGTGACATCTGTTACGCAGATGCCATAAATACTCCCTATGAGAGCCCCCATTACTACTAATGGAAGCAACGTGCCTCCTGGAGCTCCTGACCCAAAGCATATGGCTGTTAGAAGATATTTTCCGATAAGCAGTACGACTAATACATTAATCGGAGTGACATACCCTCTTTCTAGGAGCTGTATGATGGCATCTCCGCCACAGAGCAGCTGAGGTATGGTAAAGGCTGCGATTCCAGACATCAGAAAGGCTGGAATGAGTTTTGCATATGGTTTTACGCAGGTAATTCGATTAAACAGATGCTGCATCTTGAACATACCAGCATTGTGTAAGGCTCCAAGTAAGCCTGCGATAACACCTAGTATTGCTACAGATATATAGGCAGATGGTGGCAGATCGGCAATAAATGTAAGTGAGAGCACCAAGTGGTCACCCATAAGTATGCTCGAAAGCAGGTCAGCCATGACTGACGCAACCATGACAGACACAATAACGGGCGCCGAGAAAACCTTATGAATCTCTTCAAGAGCAAACATCACGCCAGTAAAAGGGGCATGAAAAGCGGCGGCCATGCCAGATGCTGCGCCACACGTAATAAGAATCCGTTCTTCTCCCCGATTTGTGCGAGTAAGTTTGGAGACAAGCTTTGCAGCCATTCCGCCAATCTGTATAGAAGGACCCTCGCGGCCGAGGGATAAACCTCCAAATGAGCAGAGAACACCCTCCACAAATTTGGTAGGAAGTATACGCAGCCAAGGCGCCTGTATGGTTCCTGCTACTTCGGCTTCTACTTGAGGGATACCAGACCCTGCTGTGAGAGGAACTTTATGAATAAGAAAACCAACGACAAGTAAGATAAGCGCCAGTACAACAAACCAGATAAGAATTCCTAGGGCGCTTTTACCAAGCTCTGTAGTAAAAGAGCGCATGAGCTGCTCCGCTTGTGCGAGGGCAAGCCGATAAAGCGTAACGGCTAAACCAGCAACAAGACCCGTAGCAGCTCCGATGCAAACAAGCCAGATGCGATGACGATGCGAAAGCTCATTCTCAAGAGAGGTGTGTTTCTGATGAGAGGTATGTTTCCTTAAGCTAATCAACGGTTACAAGTGAAAATACATCAGCAGAACTTGCGCGAGCGATGGTATCCCGTGGCTTTAAGAAAGCAAGCTCCAATATAAAACCAAAGCCTTCTACCGTAGCTCCTGCTTTCTCGGCTAATTTAGCGCTTGCAACGCAGGTACCACCAGTTGCGACTAAGTCATCGACTATCAGAACATGGTCATCGGGACCAAGAGCGTCCTGGTGGATTTCCAAACTATCGGTACCATACTCAAGCGAATAGGCTTCTGAGTAAGTAGTGCGAGGAAGCTTACCAGGCTTACGGGCGGGTACAAAACCTGCTCCAAGACGATAGGCTACGGGAGCACCAATGAGAAAACCACGCGCTTCAGCACCAATAACTTTCGTAATGGAATGGCCCATGAAGTGATCTGCGATCTGATCGACAGCAGAAGCAAGGCCACGTGGATCAGATAAAAGCGGTGTAATGTCTTTGAATACAACTCCGGGCTCAGGATAGTCGGGAATATCTACGATGAGACTCTCAAGATCGAAACTGGACACGCCTTCTCCCCTTCCCATTAAACCTCAAAAAAGCAAGGATAGTTTTACCGTAATAGTACCGTTTCTAACTAATATGAATGCCGTCTCCCCTGTTAGTGATCGATCGCTTTATGAGCTCATCGCGAAGCTCATTGGTAAGATAAAGCATCTGGTCAAGTGCTTTTTCATAAGCATCGTGACGGCGCTGAGGGTCT
>URWR01000033.1 GCA_900551595.1 uncultured Coriobacteriaceae bacterium | reverse complement strand
AAGAAGCCAATGCAGGTCAAGACATCAATGAGGATGTTGAGCAATCACAGGGAAACTTACAAACTCAGGCAGGTCAAGCGCGGCATCGAAGCCGCCGCCGCATGCCTATGGCACTTATCGTAGTCATCGTTATCCTGGCACTGGCCACCCTTGCTTCTGCTGCCTACCTTATCTACACGCAGGTATTCAACCCTAACCCACCTGCACAGGAGCAAGTTGTGGAAGATGTTTCGGATGATGAAGAGGATGCTGAGGCCGCAACAGAGGATGCTACAGAGGAACAATCTGAGGAAGCGCCCGCCGAGACAGAAGAAGCACCTGCTGAGGAGGCAGCTCCGGAAGAGGAAGCCGCTCCGGCAGAGCCCGTGTCTACCCATGATTATGAGAATGAATACTTCTCTATTGATGCACCGGATAACATTGCTTTTACAGGGTCTTCATCTGGAGGAGCCTACACGTGGTGGATATCTGGTCCTGTGGATGATGGCAATGGCAATTTGGTATGGCAAGGCGGTATGACGCAAGAGGTTACTGAGTATTACTCCAACGGCGGCGGCTTTACGATAACCATTGGCCCGAATGTTACGAGCGATCCTTATATGGACTATGGCACTACTTCTGGCGGCCTTCATGTACAAGTGAGCACAGCTGGCGGAAGTTCAATTTACAACAATTACTATGGGGAGCCGTCCAACCCTGAGCAGCTTCTCCACCTCACGGTCAAATAGCAAGGAGAAGCAGCATGATTAAGTTGGCAAGAAAAAAGACTCACGATCAGCAGCTGTCTGAAGGAATGCCTGCTGTTTCAAAAACTTCAGAGAGCCAAGACATGAAAGATGAAGGCACGCAACATGAGACAAAAAGCCTTCTACCTTACATTCTTAGTGGTATAGCGGTGGGTGTTTGTCTTCTCATCATCGGAACTGCAGGACTTGTGGCATACGATCGTGCCACTAATCCAATTTGGCACCCAGAAGAAGAGAGTGCTACTACTGATTCCGCTGATCAGGACGCTGCTACGGATGAAGATGCTTCCTCTGAGGAAGGCGAGGCCTCTACAGATGCAACTACCACAGATGATGCTGCAGCAGAAGCTGTAAATGCCAAAGAAGCAACATCAGCTGAGCAAACAACCCAACATGCTTATGAATGTGACTACTACTACGTAGACGTTTCCGAGGCCTGGAAAGATTCCTTTGAAGTCGAAGAACAGGGTGGAGAAGGGAACTGTACTTTCTCTATTAGTCTTGATGGTGGTTTATTGCCAATGACGACGGTTGCTATCGACCAATCTGATGCTCGTTTATCAGGTCACCAAGAGGATGTAGGAACTACCTCCGATGGACATACCGTTACTCTGGCTCATGCTGCAACTCCGTTTATCACTGGTAAGATTACACCGGAAGGTGGCGCAACTATCACCCTGAAATAATAGGGGCCCCGATAAAGAGAGGAGAAGCCATGTTCTGCCCAAAATGTGGTAAAGAAATACCAGATCAATCGACATTTTGCTCTCACTGTGGGGCAAGCGTATCAAAGAATAATTCATCAAAAGGTTCCAGCTCGTCTGCAAATGACTCACAGAAACCTAAGAAAAAGACAGCTCCAATAGTTGCTATTGTTGCGGCGGTGGCTGTGCTAGCCATTCTTGCTTTTGTGGTTGTTCCAAATGTATTTGGACAGGGAAACCCTCAGACTTCTTCTAAAGAAAAGACTGAGCAGAAAGCTGATAACGATAAAAAGGCTGATAACAAAAAAGCCGATAGCAGAGATGAGGATTCTGAAGCATCTGATAAGAATTCGGACGGTACAACCAAGAAGCGTTATGAAGACTTCACCGTGAGCGACGTAAAAGTTGTTACTGAGGGAGTTAAAACGCCAGAGATTACGTTTACGGTAACTAACAATACTGATCAAATCGCTCAAAATGTTAGTGTAAGTGCAGAGGCTACGTATAGTTTCCTTGATAACTATGGAGACGAAGATACTGCTGAGACAGGCTTAGATGTTATCAGCACAGAAAATGGCAACTCATCGCTTCCCTACGTCTTCCCCGGTGAGAATGAATTCACGCTTGTTCCTTCGGACAGAGATAATATTGTTGCTACGCATTCCAGCGACTATACCAAGGAAACACAGAAATACACGTTGAAAGACGTGAGTGATGTTACTGTCAATGTTGATGGCGGATCATTCATTGATGCAAATCAATATGCAGTCTTGTCACCTGATGAATATGATGTTGATCTCAAGATGTCAGCCGGATCGGGCTATTCTCCAGAACTTACGGTAACCATTACAAATAACACCGACTACAAGTGGCGTAGTGTATCAGTTTACGTTGTCGCAATTGGCAAAGACGGTGAGCTTGCACAGGTTCCAAACGGTTCTTCAAATTCCGACGCATTTCATTGTGGACCACTTTCGGAGCAGTATTTCAATCCCGGTGAGAGCAAAGAGATGAGTGATGGATATTCTAGTACGCTCGATGTTGATCATTTCGAAGTTCAACGGGTGATTGTCCAAAAAGAAATGGGCAAGTCTTCAGATGACTAATATGGTGCTGACCAGCAACCTCTTTTGAAATTGAGAGATGTAGCTCACTGAATTTACTGATAAGAGATCAAACAAAGAGAGGCGTCAGAATCTTCTGGCGTCTCTCTTTCATTTTGGGGTTGACGAAACTTCGAGAGGTACGACGACACGAGCAGTAAAGAGGCCATGCTTGCCTTCGGCTGAAAACTTACCATCATGTTGAGAAGCAATCCTATCTACAATTGCTAAACCCCAACCGTGTTTATCGAGTCCGTGTGCTCGTTTGTATACTGTCCTCATTGTGGTGTCGTAAGGGTTTTGAACTTCAATAAATAAACAATCCGCTTGGTATGAAATAGTTGCAACGATTTCTCTGGTGTATTTGTTGCCACTCATTTTTTGAGTAGCGGTTATTGCATTGTCAAGCAGGTTGCCAACGATAGCAACAAGCTCAATATCTGATAGCTCATCTGATGAATTACCGCGCTTACACGGAAGGGTGGATAAGGAAACGTTTAGTCTCAAGGAAATATTCAACTTCTGACAAACTGTTTGTTTGGCTGTGAGTAATGCATTGAGAGCTTGGCTTTCGCATAGGGAGCCTTTTGGTGGCGCTACTGCCTTGTCTACGCTCGCCATGAGTGTGCGTGCAGAATCAAGATCTTTTTTCTCAATCGCATGGTGTATTTCATCCAAGAAATTATCTATGTTGTTTTGCATGATCGTTGCAACATTGGTCTTGTTGCGAATCTCAGCAAAATAGTTTTGCTGAGATGTGTAGAACTCGGAAAGTTTCTGAGCGCGAAAGCGTTGAATCTCGATGTCAGTAAGTTGATGCAAGAGGTGAGGGGTTATAAACGCTCCTACGATGCTACAGATTGAAGTGACAACAAGTAGCGTGGGAGTAAAGGCAAAGTGCTCTACGAGCAACCAAGAAAAAAGAGTAATGACAGCAAGACATACGACATAGCCCATACATAGTAACCTCATCTTTTTGGGAGTGTTCTTAAGTGCTCTCCCTATAAAGAGAAGTGATGCAAGGAGTGTAATAAGGGTTACACAAGCATCTATGGACCATAAACTCACAGCTTACTCCTCTGTATTTTGAGACTCGTTTTTCGTGTTCTCCTGTAGACGTTGGATGTATGAAGCTGCCTCTTTCGTTTCGTCAAGGTCGAGCAAGCCATGTATTACTTGCAGATGGTTCCTCATATCGTGTCGCATACGTGACACTCTCGCAGTTTCCGCCTCAAGCGCTTGAGCTTCTTTCAGCTCTGCGTCGATAAGGTTTGAAAGCGCTTCAGCATGAGCTTCGATACGCGCTGCTTCGCGAATCTGATAAAACGTACGTGCAATAAGAATGTCGAGCACTACATAGGTGCCGGTAAGAATTGATGCAACAACAAGAATTTCAGGCCTGTTTATCAGAGGGCTTGGATAAATTGCCAAAAGAACAAACATGCTCGGAAACTGTGCTGCTACAAAAGGAAGAAATAGAGATACATCTCTCATATGAGCGGAATGGTTGAATGCGCGCGGAGTATTTTGAGCATCCTGTGACACTTCCTGTGCATCTGAAGTGTGTAACCAAAGGTGAGTAAGGCGAGTAACGCCCCATGCAAAAAGAACTCCAAGGACAAAACTAGCAAGACGAACAGTAAGAAATGCTGCGAAGTGTATTTGAATTTCATAATATGACAGGGATGGAGCACCTTGGGTCAGAAAGCTCCAAAGCATCGTGCAAATTGGTTCTAGTAATATTTGGCCCTGAATTGGAGCAAGGGTGATAATAATCCGAGGAAGTACACCCAAGGAACGCTTCCAGAAAAACCATGGCAAAACAACTCGTAATAACAGCGAAAAAGGTGCAATAACAGGAGCGATAGGTGACTCCATAACTTGCAATATAGTAACGCCGGTCAGAATAAGCGTCTGACCTGTAAGGAAAATTGTACGATGCCGCATAGGCAACGCTACGGCTTGCATCCACACGAATGGGAGGGTTACCAAGAGGGTGGATATTTTCATTATCACTTTGAGAACCAAAAGATCCATGTAACCTCCCACGGCATACAACACCACAATATTCTATTATGGGGTAGTTGCTGCATGGAGGTCGAAGAGGTAAATGTATCGTTTGGCAATTCTTGAGGATGATTCCACGCAACTCGATTTGCTCGACAAGATTATTCAGACAACCAAGTATGGCTCTGAGATAGAAACAGCGCGTTTTTCAAATGCTGCTGAGCTTGAGCAAAGCCTTTTGGATGGCGCGAGCTTTGATATTGCCTTAGTCGATATTCGTCTTGCTGACACCGCATCAAATGAAAATATTGAGCCTGCTGAAACGGGCATAGATGTAGTGCATAAGCTTTTCGTTGCTACCAATACGCAGGTTATTTATGTAACTGGCTATGATACGTATCATTCAGATGTGTATAAAACACCTCATGTGTTCTTCTTGCTTAAGCCTGTTACGGCCGAACGAATGACACAGGCCTTAGAAGCTGCGCTGTTACAGCTTAAAAACATTGCTGAGAAGCCCTTGCGGCTTCGTGTAGGACAAGATGAAGTGGTCATAGAGCCGCATACCATCCGTTATGTGGAGAGCCATCGGCGTCAATTGCATATCCATACCGTAAATGGTGAACTCATCACATATCTGCGACTCGATACTCTTGAAAATATGCTTCCTTCAAGTTTTGTGCGATGCCATAAAAGCTATCTCGCAAACCTGGATTATGTTGCACGCTATCGCGTAAATGAACTTGAATTGAATGATGGAAGCATCATACCGGTGAGTCAATCTCGCCGAGGAACTGTACGGGATTGGTTTTTTGACTACGTTCGTGGAACACGATAAAACCTTCTTAGTTTTTATTACATCAGACTGATTGATTCTGACAGAGCGTCTGCTTGAGAGCTTTCCTCAACGTAATATCCCACAAAACGCAATAGCTGAATAAAGCGTTGGGGGATACTATGCTGTGCCAAAATTGCGGGCGCGAGATTGAGGATAATTCGGTTTTTTGCCCGTTTTGTGGCACGAAATGTGAGTCAACAGGTTTTGATGGCAAAACACGTCAACTGGATACGTTAGTTCTCCCTAACCAACTTCCTCAAGACAACACAGATGAACTGAACAATCACATAGATCAGCAAGAAAGAGTATCGATCGACAGCAGATCTTCTCGGAAGCTCCTTGTCTTTATTATTATTTCAGTTTGTGTTGCGTTGGCCGCACTTATTGCCATTGTGGTGATGCTGGTTTTTCCTGCAGAAAATGGTGCGGACAAAGCGCGTGGACGCTGGGGTAACATGCCAGCCAATATTGCTCTGGCAGATGGCATTGCATTATCTGCTGATGATTATGATTACGTCGCTGTTGATGGAGATGGTTATGCTACAACCTCGGAGTACACTCCTTCAGCAAAGATTTGCCGTGTGTCGCAGAGCACTGGTGAGCAAGAGGTAATTTACGAGCTTCCTAACGATGATGATGCGTCTCAAATACGCATTACCTCTCTCAATGAATATGATGACAGAATCTACTTTTTGGAACGCCGTGAATACGTTTCTGATTCAAAGAGCAGTGCTCCGCAATCAGTGAATGCTTCTTTGCACTGCATCAATTCCGATGGAACAGACGATAAGACGCTTGTCTCATGGAATAGTGCGATAGAAGGTAGTGATGCTCTACCTGAGACTGTCTATCTCTTTGGCGATACGCTGTATATCCAGACGCACGCATCTGATTCATTCGATGAGGTACGGGCCTATTCTCTTGATGGTGAAGATCAAGGCGTAGTTTTTTCGTTTGAAACTCCGGATACATCTATAGACCCTCAGGCCTCTTCTTATGCACTTTCAGGTGATGCAAGCCGTTTTGCAGTGCTCTATCCAAAAGAAGATGGAATAGAGCTCTTAGTTCAAAAGCGTGACGAAGATGAATCTACTTCAATCTACGCTTCTAACGCTGAGATACCATACGGCTATAACAACCTCTCTCTGAATGACAACAAGGCATACTTTGTTGAGTTCTCAGAAGGCAAAGCAAGTCTTGTTACCGTAGATCTTGAAAGTGGAGAAAAGAAATCCTTATATTCTGAGCCCTATGAAGAGGGGTCTGACTTTTTTGTTTTAGCCTCCCTCACATCAGATACAGCCTATCTCAGACGTGTTACCTCTGAGGAAGATCAAGAAGACATATCGTATATTGCTGTTTCTCTTTCTGGCGATGAGGTAAAAGAGACCGAGATATCTGTAGGTAATGCTGACAGCGATGAACCTCTTGGTGCTTCCCATCTCATCAATGTCGGTGATCGCCTCATTAGTATTAGCGAGAGCGAATCTGGCGCAGCTGAGATTATTACGCTCTCACCGGATCTTGAAACAACCGCTGAAGAGCCTACATATCTTTCCGAGGGTTCTACCGACGATCAAGCAACAACCGATACGTGGTCTGACTGGGGAAATGCTCCTGCAAATATTTCGATAGGCAATGGATTTGCCGTTGCCGACGGTTCATATGATTATTTCGTACGAACAGAATCAGAAAACATTCCTAACACAATGTCAGTTTGTCGTGTTCAGCAGGATAGTCCCTCACAAATGGAAACACTCTTCCAGGTTGCAAGCAGCGAAAGCGGAGAGAAGCGTCTCTTCGGACTGAACGTGTGGGATGGACGGCTCTACTTTGTTTCTGTCGCATATGGAGAATATATTTACGGTCCTGCTGACTATGAAATACATAGCATGGCGCTTGATGGAACAGACGATAGAGTTCTTGCTACCTATTCAAATAAAACAGGTACAGGAGCACAGGTTGAAGCCCTTTATCTCTATAAGGGAGAGCTTCTTGTGCTGCTAAGCTCCTTTGATAGCAACAATAATAACTATGACTATGTTGTTGAAGCACTTGCACTTGATGGAGCACGTAAGGGTACTCTTTTCTCGCTGTCTACACCGGGTGACGCTGATATAGCACTTTCGGATGATGCAGAGCGTTTAGTAGCGGTATATGACGTGAACTCTCACGACCGATTCCAAGTAGTAGCCGTAGATCGGAATGGTCAAGAAACGCAACTGTATGAGTCTGATCAAGATAGTTTCTATGGTGCTGGGGGAATGGGAGTCGTTGGTCAATGCCTCTATCTTGTTGGAAGTAATCGCAACACGGATGAGAGAACGCTGCTTTCAGTAGACATTGCTACCGGTGATGTTGCGACACTCTATACCGATAATCGCGGTGAATCGGCAACGCTTAAACTTATTGGTTTGTCACAAAACGATGCCTATCTTGAACTTTCAGATTATTCAGTTGATGCAAAAAAGCCCTCGTGGTGTCGCATTTCTCTGAGCGATGGGGCTTGTGAGGAGCTTTCGCTCCCTTGGAGTGAGTACCCCTATTACACCGTGCTTATCGATGCGGGTGACCACGTAATTGGCGTGCGAAGTGGAGAAGACAGTTACGACGGAGTAGCTGTTTACGCTGTACGTCCAGATGGTTCAGGCCCAACCGATTATGTGGCTGCTCCCGCTCTATAACACAGGCAAAAGCAACGAATCATACCAGTGGATTTTAGGTAAGGAGGCGTTAAACCATGTATTGCATTAAGTGCGGAAAGCGTATTCCAGAACAATCAAAGTTTTGCCCCTTCTGCGCCACAAACCAGTTACACCCTGACTTGGATGATGAGCTGGAGAATTCCGACGATCAGCTCGCGAGTACGGATGATAAGAATCAGCGTGAATCATCTCGCGACATGCCTCGTAATAAAGCCTCCGGAAAGCATGGGCGTAAAGCCGTTCTTATCGCAGGATTTGCCGTAGGGCTTGTGGCTCTTGTTATAGGAATAGTTATCGCTTCTCAAAGCAGTCTTTTTAATCCGGCGGTTAGAGAAGAGCAGGACGCTTTTAAGCAATTAGTTACTTCTGATCTGGAAGGGACGGCTTCACAAATTGGTTTGGCTTCTGATTGGAGTTCTGGCGAGGAGCCAGATGTTACGTCAGTAACGATCGATCAGATTGAAAATAGTAAACGAAACACCGATGGGGCTGATATGCGCTCAGTTGATGCCACTGTTGTGTATGAGGATGGCACACTCAGGACAACCTCAAAATGGAGTCTTGTCTATACACGCCCCAATTCTTCTGAAGAAGACACAGATTGGACGATGGATGACATTCTAGAAACTGAGCGCACGACAGAACCAATGGGTCCTATTGCAGATGAAGCTATCGTGGAACATGGACCTTCTTTACTTGAGATGGCAGGCAAGAAAGTCCATGAAGACAGCCATGGGAAACAAGTTTTTCTGGAAGATCTGTACAAACAAAATGTCACGTTTTCAGTAACGAGCAATACTACTGGCCCAGACGGTGGTGAAGTAGAGCTTGCTATTTCGGCCCAAGATGGAATCTTTTCTTATGCAGGCACGTTGACCGCCACGTTTGTTTGGGATCGTTCAGATTGGGCGGTAACGTCTTGCGTAGCTGATGATGCAGCATACGAAATGAGTCTCGATGGGTTTATAGGCACCTGGCAAGGTGAGTTTGAGTCAACGGAACACAACTCTGTTATGGATGCTGGTGCCTGCTATGGAGGGCGTGCAAATCCTGTGCGTATGGTTGTTAAGAGCGTTGATAGTAATGCTCTTACCGCCACGGTAGACCTTTCATTTCTTTTCCATGATCACTACAGCCTCGCCAATGATGCAGAAACATCTGAAGGCGATACGGTCATTACAGCCAACGATGTTCTTATCAGCATTAATCCGAATACCACTTCGTTTTACCAGATATATGAAGGTAAAGGCTACGAGGTGTATCTCAAGAATTCCGAGGACGGAACGATTCAAATGAAAGTTTCCACGACGGCTCTTTGGCGTGAGGGAGCCCCTTGGATGCTTGCTTGGCGAAATGATGTGTTCACGATGAATCGAGTAGAGCCAGAAAGCTAACTAACCAGAAAGCTAAATACGACTGAGCTTGGAGGAAGACATATGTATTGTCCACGATGCGGAAAAGAGAACGTAAAGGGCGCAACATATTGCTCTGTATGTGGGATGACGTTACCTAAGATAGAGAAAGCATCTTCTCATAGGGAGGACGCAGATACTCGAAATACGTCTACAGCTAATGGTCAAACATCTGACAAAAGCCAAAAAGAGCTCGAAATTGATCAACGTGTACAGCCTGTTACACAGTTGAATAGCCGAGCAACTTGGCTTGCTGTTAGCGCAGCGTGTCTTGCTCTTTTCCCACTTCTACCTCAGTTTAATATTGCTGGAGCAAATCTTTCGGCTATCGATTTAATAAAAGCTATTGATAAGATCGTGGAAATAGCACCTAGTGGAACTTCTGGCATCGAAGCTCTCAGTATTTTCGCTGCTGTTTATATCTTATTGTGGATTTTAGCGGCAGTTGTTTCATTTTTAAGCTGTTATGAAGTCTTTTCAAAAAAGCGTGCAAACAGTCTTAAAAGCACGTTCTTGATTGATGGAATCCTGTTTCTCATTCCGGTTATTGCCTCATTATTCATAAGCGATTCGCTTAATGGGTGGAACATCATTTCCCCAACATTTGAAACGTTTTTGGGGATCATCCTGTCTGTCATTGGATTTTTAGGCTCATCAAGGGATGGGCTCTATACCAAATCAATTCCTCTGATGACTCAAAATACTATGTTTAACTCATCTCTATCTGGGTCCAGTTCTTCCAACCTGTCGACAGCTTCCTCTACGGCTTCAAAGACAGCGCTACATTCAATAGCCTCAGATGCTTCGCAAGAGACTATCCCTTCGCAAACAAATGTGTTGTCAGATTCTTTTGCGATACCAGTATCTGCACAGCGCATATGCGATGCTTCAAGTACTGCCCTTGTAGATGAGCTTAAGCGGCGAGGTGTTTTAGGCGAAGAAGAAGTAATAACTTTGAAGAAGCGCATGATGGGGCAGTAGGAGACACGTAGTATTTATCTCAAACCCAACGGGTAGTACGCTCGAGATCTGTGCGAGCGTACTGTCTGCCTGGAGTTACAAGAATCTTCAGGCAACTTGAAATATGAGAAATTAAAAAGGCCACCTGAGAAGGTGGCCTGAAACATTTGGTAGCCCGTACCAGATTCGAACTGGTGATCTCCGCCTTGAGAGGGCGGCGTCCTAAACCGCTAGACGAACGGGCCATTCAATTATTGGCAGGACATGGCTGGGATGGAGGGAATCGAACCCCCACTGACGGAACCAGAATCCGTTGTCCTACCGTTAGACGACATCCCAAAGGACTTGTCCTGCTGCGCTTTTGCCTTGGCTCGGCGCAAGAAAATACTCTACTGTACTGAGGCTATTATGGCAAGAGTGAATTTCAAACATTTTTGAAATTGTGAACATTTTGTCGAGCTGATTCCGTCAAGGCTGCTTCTGCCCGTAATCCGTTGCAGTTATCAGGGCCATACAAGCATTAAGTGTTTAACCTAAAGTTCTCAGCGGTATTATGTAGTAGTCAGGCCCAAGACCGCCAAGCGTGGAAGCGGTAGGGTGTCACCGAACCGAGGAGTCCCTATGACTGATTCCCGGGATTTTGAGCGAGACACTCACAGGCGCAGGCGCGGTCTTCGTACGCGCGTTGCAAATGAGGATGAAAACGCTCGTAAAGCCCGCTCAGGCGCAAAGTTTCTTGCGCTTGTTGTGTTGGTCTACATCGTATATCTCGTGGTAACAGGACAGATGTCGTCCTTTATCGACGCGCTTTCAAGTGTTGATAAGACATGGGTATTCCTCGCGTGCATCTGTTACGTGTTCTATTTCATCTTTGGTGTGGGCGCTTATGTGGTAGCGGTTTGGATGGATCCGAACTCGCCGGTAGGTATCCGCGACCTTATGAGTGTCGAAGCGTCAGGTGTCTTTTTCGGCAACCTTACACCCATGATGGCGGGTTCTGTTCCCTCTCAAATTGTCAGGCTTACTCGTACGGGGCTCGACCCAGGAGAAGCGAGTGCAACGCAATTTACCCGATTCATCATGTTTCAGTTTGGCGTGGTTCTTTTTGCTGCTCTTGCTCTTATCGCTAAGCTGGAGTTCTTCTTTGAGACTTATGGCAACATTGTTGTTCTTAACCTTATTGTCTTTGCTGCGCACGCTCTTGAACTCGCGCTGCTCTTTGCGGTGTGTCTCTGCCCGGGTATTGTAAAACGCATTGGCAATTGGGGCATTCGTTTTCTTGCTCGCCATAAGCTACTGCGCAATCGTGAGCATTGGGATGAGATGGTCAATGTTCAGGTTGATGAGTTTTCTGCTGCCTTTAAAGCAGCTGCTCGTCATATACCTGGCATGGCCGTAACGCTTCTTGTAACCATGTTGCAGCTGGCGAGTTTATATATGATTCCTTGGTTTGTGTTACATGCTTTTGGGCATGATGCAGACTTTTTCTCCTGCTTAGCCGCCGGATCAATGGTGCAAATGGTATCTACCATCGTTCCACTTCCGGGAGGCACAGGCGGCGTAGAATCAGGATTTGCACTGTTTTATGGACCACTCTTTGGTTCTGCCGCTACGGCCGGTTATCTTGTATGGCGCATCATTACCTTCTTTGCACCTACCATTATCGCGGCTCCTCTTTTGGGTTTGCGCTCCAACGGGGGAGAGAGTATTCGCCATAGGTGCGATAGGTTGGTGAACTATATCCGCACTGGTGGAGCTGTCTCTATGCGCACTCGCCGCCGCAGAGGCAGTAAACACTCAACGGTATCTGTTGGCATGAGCGGTGCAGCCGCAAAGAAGCTTACTCAGAAACAGAAGTCCAAAAAGTAAGTCAACAATTAGTTGTGATTGCAAGCGCTGCATCCTGCACAGAGTGAGCGTGCCGTTGGTGTGGCCGCAAGGCCTCCACGCGCTGTTTCACGCAACGAAGAGGGTAATGCGTGACCTACTTCGGACATGGTATGTACCGCTTCATCAAAGGGCACGAGAGCGCTTATTCCTGAGAGCGCAAGCTGAGCAGAAGAGAAAGCAGCTGCAACACCTATTGCATTTCGAGTCTGACAAGGAACTTCTACAAGTCCGCCAATAGGATCACAGACAAGGCCGAGTAAATTTGAAATGGCCAGGGAACTTGCGTCAAGTGCTTGCTGGGGTGTACCGCCGAGCAACTGAGTAAGAGCGGCGGCTGCCATGGCTGCTGCGCTTCCAACTTCTGCCTGACATCCACCTTCTGCACCTGCTACGCAAGCAGCGGTTTGAAT
>URWR01000032.1 GCA_900551595.1 uncultured Coriobacteriaceae bacterium | reverse complement strand
GGGGCGTCGTGTAGAGGATAGGTGGGAGACTGTGATGCAGGGGCGCCAGCCCCTGCGGAGTCGCCCTTGGAATACCACCCTCGGCGCCTTGGCATCCTAACCCGCGGCCCTAATCGGGCGTGGGGACCGTGTCTGGTGGGTAGTTTGACTGGGGCGGTCGCCTCCTAAAGAGTAACGGAGGCGCGCGTAAGGTCTGCTCAGGACGGTCGGCAACCGTCCCTTTGAGTGCAAGAGCACAAGCAGGCTTGACTGCGAGACGTACAGGTCGAGCAGATGGGAAACCAGGCTCTAGTGATCCGGCGGCCCGGCGTGGAACGGCCGTCGCTCAACGGATAAAAGGTACTCCGGGGATAACAGGCTGATCTTCCCCAAGAGTCCACATCGACGGGAAGGTTTGGCACCTCGATGTCGGCTCATCGCATCCTGGGGCTGGAGCAGGTCCCAAGGGTACGGCTGTTCGCCGTTTAAAGCGGTACGCGAGCTGGGTTCAGAACGTCGTGAGACAGTTCGGTCCCTATCCTCCGTGGGCGTAGGAGAATTGCGGGAGGCTGCCCCTAGTACGAGAGGACCGGGGTGGACGGACCTCCGGTGTACGGGTTGTTGACCAACAGCATTGCCCGGTAGCTGCGTCCGGTCTGGATAACCGCTGAAGGCATCTAAGCGGGAAGCCAGTCCCAAGATGAGTTCTCCTTTTGGTAAGGCCACTCGTAGACTACGAGTTTGATAGGCTGCAGGTGTAAGGTAGGCAACTGCCTCAGCCGAGCGGTACTAATCGGCCGAGCTCTTCTCTTAAGCTTTCTTCTCAAGAACCTCTTAGCTACGCGCTGTGCGGCCCTCAGGGTGCGGTTTAAAACAGCATATGCCGAATGTCCCTTGCGGGTCGGCGGTTTTGGCGGGTGGGGTACACCCGGTCCCATACCGAACCCGGAAGTTAAGCCACCCCGCGCCGATGGTACTGCGGTTTAGATCGTGGGAGAGCAGGGCGTCGCCGACCCGCAAGCGACATTCGAAAATATGAACACCCTCGACATCGAGGGTGTTTTTGTATAGAGAGGGCGTGGGGAGAGGCAGTTTAAAGCGTATCTCTGTTCATGCTGTGAGACTTCTCCAGGAGCTCGTTTGCTTTGTTAGGATATGTACCGTTCATGCGTTAATTGGTTGCCTTATCCCCGAGTTGCTGGAGGTATTTTGGACTCCAAAGATACGAACCTTTCTCACGCTGTAGATGCTAAAGGTTCTTCAGCTGAATTACGTGAGCGTACGTGGTATCCACCGCATAGGCGCGATCTTTTTATTCTTAAGCAGTTAGTCTCAAAAGACTTTAAGCTTAAATATCGCCGAAGTGCGCTCGGTGTTATTTGGAGTGTTTTGAACCCGCTCCTTATGATGATTGTTATGGCTGCTGTCTTTTCGTCATTTATGCGCTATAGCGATCCTACGCTTGGCAATTATCCCCTCTATCTCATTTTGGGTAATACTGCCTGGTCGCTTATGAATGATTCGACAACGCAAGGTATGCAGTCGATACTTGGAGCTTCTGCACTGCTTAAAAAGGTAAAAATCAATCGTTTTGTTTTTCCCGTCCAAAAAGTACTCTTTGGTCTTGTTAACTATGCCTTCTCACTTATTGCGGTAGCAGTAGTTATGCTCTTCTTCCAAATTCCTCTCACACCTTATGCCTTGCTGCTTCCAGTGATTGTTCTTTTGCTTGGTCTTTTCTGTATTGGTATTTCGCTTTTCCTTTCTGCTGCTGCAGTTTTCTTTAGAGATGTTATTCATCTCTGGGGCGTTTTCCTTACTGCTTGGATGTATGCCACTCCTCTGTTCTATCCGTTCTCGATTCTTCCTGGATGGATGCAAACCTTTGAGGCATTTAATCCCATGTATTGCTATATCACCTGCATTCGAGATGTTCTTCTGTATCAGCAGCTGCCAACAGTCAGTTTGTTAATTCGTTGCGTAGCTTTTGCTGTCTTTGCACTGGTCGTTGGTTGGTGCGTATTTAAACGTCATCAGCATAAGTTCATTCTTTACATCTAAGGGGATATCGTGGGCGAATCTGTCACTTCTCAACAGGCTATCGAGACCCCTCAAACTTCTTGTTCTCACCAATCTGGTGAGGCCATCATTGATGTACATGATGTCTCGATGATTTTTAATATTGCTTCAGAACAATTCAACTCTTTGAAAGAGTATTTTCTCGCTCTTACACGAGGTGAATTGAAATTTAAAGAATTCCGAGCGCTCAATCATATTAACTTTCAAGTTAAACGCGGTGAGTCGTTTGGTTTGGTAGGCACTAACGGTTCTGGTAAATCTACCATGCTAAAGATTATTGCTGGCGTTTTGGAAGCCTCGGAGGGAACCTGCACTGTTACAGGCTCTATCGCTCCGCTTATTGAGCTTGGTGCTGGCTTTGATATGGAGCTTACGGCAAAAGAGAATATCTATCTCAATGGAGCTTTGCTCGGTTATCGCAAAGACTTTATCGACGAACATTTTGATGAAATTGTTGCTTTTGCTGAGCTTCAGGATTTTATGGATATGCCACTTAAGAATTATTCGAGTGGTATGGTTGCTCGTATTGCATTTGCTATCGCAACAATCACAGAACCCGATATTCTTATTGTCGATGAGACGCTTTCTGTTGGCGACTTTTTGTTCCAACAAAAATGTGAGCGACGTATCAATGAGCTTATTGAGGCTGACGGGGTTACTGTTTTGCTGGTAAGCCATAGCATCGACTTGGTCGAGCGCATGTGTGATCGCGTGTGCTGGATTGAGAAGGGCGAACAGCGGATGATTGGTCCAACCGAAGAGGTATGTGCTGCCTATCGTAACTTGGGAGCGTGATCGCATGGCTGAGGATGTGCTCGAGCTGGATACCACACCAGAAGAATCTGAGCCTGCGGTTGAGCTCGATTATGAAGATGTTGACTATATCGAAGCTCCTGCCGTCACCATTCTTGTGCCAATCTATAACGTCGAGCGATTCTTGCACCAATGTCTGTCGTCCTTACAGAATCAAAGCTATGTAGACTTTGAAGCACTGCTGCTCAATGATGGCTCCACTGATAGCTCCTCTGAAATTGCTCATGAGTTTGAGGCTAAAGATCCTCGTTTTCGTGTCATAGATAAGCCAAATTCTGGCTATGGTGCCACTCTCAACATTGGTCTCTCTCAGGCAAAGGGAACCTATGTAGGCTTCCTTGAATCCGATGACATTATGTTTCCCGGTGCACTTGAGCGCCTTATGACAGTAGTAGAGGCATATGATGCCGACATAGCTCGTGGCACATATTCCTTGTACTGGTCAAAGGGACCACGCGATATTGTTCAGCATCCTTATGCTGAAGATATCATCAATAGATCGATCGATCCGCGCGATGAACCGCGTGTTTTTCTGTATAAATCTGCTATTTGGTGTGGCGTATTCAAGCGTGAAATGCTGGTCAATAATGCGATTTCGTTCTTGGAAACGCCGGGTGCTTCCTATCAGGACACCTCGTTCGCCTTTAAGACATATGCTTCAGCAAAGAGTGCTGTCTTTTTCGACGAGCCGATCATCCATTATCGTCAGGATAATGAGGCGTCTTCCGTGCGCTCACGTGGAAAAGTGTATGCGGTGCGTAAGGAGTTTGACGAGATAGATCGTTGGCTTGCTCGTCGGGATGACCAAACACACGCTCGCACCCTTCGACGTGCCTCTGTTGTTGCACGTCTCAACGCGTATCTTTGGAATGTTGATCGTATTGCTCCTGAGTATCGAAAGGAATTTATACGTTCAATTTCACTTGAATTTTCGAAGATGGATGATGCCGGACGCATTGATTGGGATGCGCTTGATTCATGGCGTGCACTCAATATTCGCAAAATAATTGACGATCCAGATCATTACTTGCGTTTGCGTGAAAGTGTCCATGGAGAGTCTGCTCTTTCAAAGGCGGCCTTCTCGCTTGAACTTGGTGGCGTTGGAGCTCTCATGGGTGCTCTGCGTGAACGAAGGGCGCGTTAGCTGTGCCACGCATCTCTATTATTGTTCCTGTCTTTAATGCTGAGCGCTATCTCGATGCGTGTTTGGACTCTCTTTTTGCCCAGACACTCAGAGAAATTGAGGTAATTTGCGTTGATGATGGGTCTTGCGATCGCTCGCTTCACATTCTTAAGCAGCGCGCCTTGTCAGATCGACGCCTGAAGGTTTTATCACAGCAAAATGCTGGTCCAGGTTCGGCCCGTAATGCCGGTATGGAGAGTGCAACGGGCGATATTGTCATGTTCTGCGATGCTGACGACTGTCTTGAGCCTTACGCATGTAGTGTGATCTCAAACACGTTTATGCGCGACGCTTGTGATGTCATGGTATTTGGCATGAAGATATTCCCAGAAGATGAACTGCATCCTTCTCTGGAAGGCCAACTATATCCTTCTGATGCTGTATTAGGAAATTCCGCTGCTGATCATAGACGTCTTCTTTTTGCGTCCAAAGCACGGCCATTTGCTTGCCGCGTGGCGCTGTCACGCGAGTTTGCAAACAGAGAACATGTCCGATGGCATCCCAATCTTACGCTTGCTGACGATCAATATTTCTGTTTCTACACCTATCCGCGTTCTTCGAAAACGACACTCTGCTCTCAACAGCTGTATCTGTACCGTATGAATACCTCTTCGCTTACACATGCCTCGCAACAGAGTACAGAGGCTCTTTTGAGCAAGATGGATAAGCATATGGCTTGTGAGACAGCAGTCTTAAAAGACTGGGAAGAAAACGGGTTTATGAGTCTCGCGCCTGTCGAACTTCTCAGTTGGTGTCTCGAATTTGTACTCTTTGATGCGAGCAAGCTTCCCATAAAAGATCAACGGGCTTTTTGGATTCGATGGTGGGATTCTGTCGGAAGCCATTTTGATAAGCAGATTCAGGCCCGGCTTGCCTTGCCTACGCGTATGTGCCTTAAAGATGCTGAGCTTTGCGCTCAAGGCACTCGTAAGGGGGTTGCTCCGGTACATTTAGCTTTTCACTTTATTCGTCAACGCGGCATTATTGCTTCGGCCAAGAGGCTTCTTTATGCTTTGAGACGAGGCAGATAAGTGCTCGTAGTATGCATGTTTGCAAAGAAGGTGGCTTGTGAGTAGTGCCGATAGGGTAACAACACCAGGCATTTCTGTTCTTATCCCTGTTTACAACGTTGAGCGTTATGTAGGAGCTTGTCTCGACTCACTCCTAGCACAAGACTTCACCAATTTTGAGGCCCTTGTCATTAACGATGGCTCTACTGATGGCTCTCGTGCCATTCTCGAGCAATATGCATCACGGGATAAGCGGATACGCATTATTGACAAGCCGAATTCTGGCTATGGCATCTCCATGAATCGTGGTCTTGCTGAAGCACGGGGTACTTATATCGCCATTCTTGAATCAGACGATGTAATGGCGCAAGGAGCTTTGCGTTTACTCTACGAAACTGCCTGTGAGCACAATGCAGAGGTGGTTAAAGGTAATTTTTGGCTGTGGTGGTCCGGAAATGAGGATACTGCCGAGAGAGCCGAACTCTTTCATGTTGTGCCAGACAGTCTGATCGGCAAAGTTGTTACTCCGACAGTGAATGGTTTAGATATTTTTTATCAGAAACCTTCAATTTGGAGTGCGCTTTATCGTGCGGATTTTCTTAGGCAGGAGCGCATACAGTTTCTTGAGACCCCGGGGGCTTCGTACCAAGACGCTGGATTTAACTTTAAAGTTTGGGCTGCAGCTCAGCGAGCGGTCTTTATTGATGAACCACTTTTGAAATATCGTCAGGATAACGAAACTTCTTCTGTACGTTCTCCTGGAAAAGTCTTTTGCGTTATGGATGAGCACGCTGAGATGCGTCGCTGGCTCGAAGCGCGTCCTGGAGATCATCGCATGCTGCTCAAGGTGCTTGGACGCATGAAGTTTAATAACTATCTGTGGAACTACGATAGGCTGTCTGATGAGCTGAGAACAACTTTCCTTGAGCGAGCATGTCCAGACCTTGCTGCCGATAGGGACGAAGGTCTTTTAGATGAGCAGATTATGGGGCCGGTTAAATTCACCGAATTACAATGCTTGCTCACGTCTCCGGAACGCTTTAGGCGCGTGCGTGAGAAGTTGCCACAGGATGCATCCGGAGGCCTTGCTTCAGTGCGGCAAATTCTGGCTTATGGTGGTATAGGAGCACTTTGGCATGTGTTAGCTGAGCGTTTAGGTGGGAGGCGATAAGTAATGCCTCGTCTTTCTGTAGTAGTTCCTGTCTATAACGTTGAACAATATCTGCCGGAGTGCTTAGATTCCCTGCTTATACAAGATTTTGATGATTTTGAAGTTGTGCTGGTCAATGACGGTTCTCCCGATGGTTCCAAGGCAATTTGTGAGCACTACTGCAATCTTGATGCCAGATTCTGTTTGATCTCTAAAGAAAATGGCGGTCTTTCGAGCGCTCGGAATAAAGGTATTGATGCAGCAAGAGGGGATTACATAAGTTTTCTCGATGCTGATGATAGATATACACCTCAAGCCTGTGGACGCATTGTTCAAGCGCTTGATGAGTCTGGTGCTGATGTTCTTACCTTTGGTGGAAGTGCTTGGCCTGCGGAAGAATCCTACCCATGGTTAGAAGAAGTGCTCAGTCCTCGAGATTGCATCTACAGCAAATTTTCTGAAGATCTGCTCATGAAAGAGGCATCAAAGCCTTTTGCATGGCGTTTGGCGCTCCGTCGTTCGTTTGTAGAAGCTTGTAAGATTCGTTTTGACGAATCTGTAAGCTATGGAGAAGACCAAGTATTTGCATTTGCGGTATACCCACGTTCCAGTCGTACCTGTCTTATCCATGACAAGCTTTACGACTATCGCATCGTGCGCGGCGACTCAATGCTTAATCGTATGCTCGCTGATAAACCAGCCATGCTTTCGTGTCACATTGAGCTTGAGCGAAAAATTATGGATGACTGGGCTTCTCTCGGGATTCTTGACGATCATTGCGCCATGCAGCTGACCTGGATCTGTGAATTCATCCTTTTTGATGCTTTGCGCCTCTCCGATGATGCTTGTGCTGAGATATGGCAGAAAACATCGCGCAATATCCTTTCCCAATGGTCAAGAGATCGAATCGCAAAAGAAAGGTTGACGCCCGGAGTTCGTGCGCTTGTTCTTGCGGCAAAAGACAATCGAAGGCCTACGCGCATACGACGAGCTCTTCTCATGTGTGCTTGTTATTACGATTGGCATGGCATTGATGGCGTAATGCGTCGCCTCTTGCATGGACCTCGAAAGACCCACTCATAAATTTTTCGGACAACTGTCCGTTTTCTCTTGTAACTTGTAAAAAAGAGCGTATAGTAAAGCCCGACCTTTAAGCGCGGTACGAGATACCCGCAAGGCCCAAAAGACTTTGAGTGAAATATGCTCAAGGTGCTGTTCTGCGCCTTTCCGGATGCCTCGTGCCGCATGTCGGCAGGGGCGTCTTTTTTTAAGGAAGGGAGATCCATGACAGGTGGGCCGAAGGCTGTCATCATGGATGAAGCCGCAATCTCGCGTGCAATTACCCGTATTGCTCACGAGATTCTTGAGCACAATGAGGGCGCAGACCATATTGCTCTTGTAGGTGTTGTAAGAAGGGGCGTGCCACTTGCACAGCGTATAGCTGAGCAAATTTACAAGATCGAGGGGGTGAAAGTTCCCTTCGGTTCTCTTGATATCAGTTTTTATCGAGACGATGTAACCCGTGCGATTGCGCCGGTCCTTCACGGTACCAATATTCCTTTCTCGGTGGATGCAGAAAACATCGTTCTTGTTGATGACGTGCTTTATACCGGTCGTACCGTTCGTGCAGCTTTAGATGCGCTTATGGACCATGGACGTCCGAAGACTGTCCAGCTTGCTGTCATGGTGGATCGCGGGCATCGCGAGCTTCCTATCAGGGCAGATTATGTTGGAAAAAATGTGCCCTCTTCTCGCGAAGAAGACGTGCGGGTGAACGTTTCTTCGCTTGATGGAACTGATTCAGTTGAGATTTGGGACTCCCAGAACAATGCAGAAGGGAAGGGCACGCGATAATGCTCTCTGTTAAACACCTGATCGATACCAACAGTCTTACGGCAGATGATATTACCCAGATTCTTGATACGGCCCGTGCTTTTTCTGAGGTAAACAAACGCGCCATCAAAAAGGTTCCGGCACTTCGTGGCCGTACGATTGTCAACCTCTTTCTTGAACCTTCCACTCGTACACGTAGCTCCTTTGAGCTAGCAGAAAAGCGTCTTTCCGCCGATGCGCTCAATATGGGTGGCTCCACCTCTTCAGTTGTAAAAGGGGAGAGCCTGGCAGACACTATCCAAACAATCGATGCTATGAACGTTGATATGTTCATTGTTCGTGCTCGTCTTGCGGGAACCCCTCAAAAAATTACTGAGAACACCGATGCGGTGGTGATTAATGCGGGCGACGGAAAACATCAGCATCCGACGCAAGCAATGCTCGACCTCTATACTATTCGCGAAAACTTTGGTCATCTCGATGGACTCAAGGTTGCAATCGTGGGTGACCTTGCTCACAGCCGCGTGTGTGGTTCACTTGCTCCAGCGCTGAAGACTATGGGTGCTGAGGTTGCCTTAGTTGCTCCTCCTACATTTCAAGTGGATGATCCCTCTTGGTATGGGTGCGAACAGACCGCAGCTCTCGACGATGTTATTGGCGACATGGATGTTGTGTACATGCTTCGCGTTCAGCTTGAACGCATGGAGGGTGCTGCAATTCCTTCTCGTCGTGAATATAACCGCTTGTATGGTCTGGATGAGCGCCGTGAGCGCATGATGAAGCCAGGGGCAATTGTGTGTCACCCAGGGCCTATGAATCGTGGTATGGAAATCAATACTGAGGTAGCCGATTGTGCTCGCTCCAGGATTCTTGATCAGGTAAACGCTGGTGTACTTACTCGTATGGCAGAGATGTATCTGCTGCTGGGAGGAGAGTCTGATGTCATTTCTGCTTAAGGGAGCTCATGTCGTAGATCCTCAGGTATCCCTTGATGGTGTGTGCGATGTTCTTATTGATAAAGATTGCATTGTCCAGGTTGGCGAGCACATTGAGCCTGATGAGGTCACTGAGGTAATAGATGCTCAGGGTAAGTATTTGCTTCCAGGTCTCGTTGATATGCATGTCCATTTCCGCGATCCGGGCTTTGAATACAAAGAAACTATCGAAACGGGTACGCGCGCTGCGGTGCATGGTGGATTCACCGATGTTGCAACTATGCCCAATTCCAGCTCGGTTATAGATAATGGTGCCGAGATTCGTTATGAATATGAGCGCGCACGCGACGCTGATATGTGTCATGTACGTCCCATTGGAGCGCTTACACATGGCGAAAAAGGCGAGGCTCTTGCTGAAATCGGCGATATGGTTATGGAAGGTGCGTGCGCCTTCTCAGACGATGGACATGGTGTTCAGAGTGCCGGTATGATGCGTACCTGCATGGAATATGTTTCCCAATTTGACCGTGTAGCAATTGCCCATTGTGAGGATGAATCTCTTACCGCTAACGGTGTTATCAATGAAGGACGCGCCTCTACACGTTTAGGCATGTTTGGCTGGCCGGCACTTGGAGAAGAGCTTGAGATTTATCGCGACATTGAGCTGTGTCGCCTAACCGGATGCCCGCTCCATATTGCTCACATTTCCACTGCAAAAGGTCTTGAGCTGGTACGTGCTGCTAAAGCTGAGGGTCTTCCTGTTACCTGCGAGGTAACACCTCATCATCTCTTCTTGAATGAAGAAGATATAACCGATGAATACAATACAAACCTCAAGATGAACCCGCCTCTGCGCACGCCGGCCGATGCCTTGGCCTTGCAGGAGGGCCTCTTGGATGGTTCTATTGATTGTCTTGTAACCGATCATGCTCCTCATGCTGCCCATGAAAAAGACTGTGAGTGGGAGATTGCTTATTTTGGCACTGTTGGTCTTGAGACCTCTCTGCCGCTTATGCTCACCAATCTGGTGTTACCGGGAAAGATGAGCTGGTCTAAGCTGGCTGAGGTAATGTCGATCAATCCACGTCGCATTCTTAGGCTGGAGCCTGTAGCGATTGCCGCGGGTTCTCAGGCAGACCTTACGCTTATCGATCCTTCAACAACTTTCGAAGTAACAAAAGATTATCTTGTAGGACGTTCCAAGAACTCGGCGTTTTTAGGCTATACGCTTACAGGTAGCGCAAGTGATGTGTTTGTATCAGGTGTTCAGAAACTTGCTTCTGGAAAATTAGTCACCAAACTTTCCGAATAGATAAACAAGTCAGGCGCACTCTATGTGCGCCTGATGCATGAAAGGAGAAGGCGTGCCAGTTCCTTCTGCCGCACGGCTCCATGAGTTTATTGTCGTGGCAAATGAGCCTGTTGCTTGTGATATGTGGTGCCTTGTCATTCGCGCTCCTAAGCTTGCTCAAACAATAAAGCCCGGTCAATTTGAAAGTTTTTATGTTCCAGGCGACCCATCCCAGATTGTGAGAATCCCGCTCTCGTTTAGCGCAGTAGATAAGCGCGAAGGAACACTTGAAACAATCTATGCAGTTGTGGGTGATGGAACACGCCGTCTTTCTCATATGAAACCAGGGGATACATCAAATGTACTCGGTCCCTGTGGTCATGGCTGGCGAGTAGATAAGAGGGCTTCACCCATACTTTTAGTAGCAGGCGGTGTGGGCGTTACACCTATTTTGGGACTTGCACGCGAATTGGGTAGTCAAAATATTGCCTTTGATGTGGTTTTGGGTGCTCGCGATAAAGCGAGATGCTGGGGAGAAGCAGAGTTCATAGCTGCTGGAGCTCGGAATGTAGTAGTTACCACTGACGATGGATCATACGGTATAGCGGGCTATGCTTCCGATGGAGTTAAAAAGCTTTTGGCTGACACTTCATACAGATGTTTGTATGTTTGCGGACCAGAGCCCATGATGGCATCGGTTGCTCAGATTTCTCATGAAAAAGAATTGGATTGTCAGGTCTCTCTCGAACGGATGATGACCTGTGGGTTTGGCGTGTGTGCAACATGCAATGTCGCCTTAGCTCAGGGTGGCTATGCGAGCGCTTGTATGGATGGTCCCGTTTTTTCGGCTGAGGAGGTGCTGTGGTGAGCAGTGTGTCCATGGCCGTAGAGCTGGCAGGTATGAGATGTCAAAATCCCGTAGGAACAGCCTCTGGCACCTTTGGTGCGGGATGGCAGTTTGAAGGCTTTTACGATGTATCTCAATTGGGGTTTATAACTGCAAAGGGTTGTTCGTTTGAACCATGGGAGGGAAATCCAGCACCTCGTATGTGTGAGATTCCTTCTGGCATTATGAACTCTGTCGGACTTGCTAATCCGGGTATTCCCCAGTTTGTGCAGCAGAGCGGAGCCTATCTGAGCGATCTGTCAAACAAAGGTTGTCGTGTCATTTGCCAGGCAGCTGGTCATACGCTTGATGAATATATTCAAGCAGTGGAAGCCTATGAGGAGATGGCACCCTTTGCCGATGCCTTAGAGCTCAATATAAGCTGTCCAAATATAGCCTCAGGCGGCGCTGCAATGGGGGCGACACCTGAGGGTGCTGCCAGCGTTGTGAAAGCAGTGCGTGGGCGAACAACACGGCCTCTTATAGTCAAGATGGCTCCTGAACGTGTGGGAGAAGTCGCTGCTGCTCTTGAAGATGCTGGAGCTGCCATATTGTCTCTCATCAACACGATTCCCGGTATGGCTATTGATGTGAAGACTCGTAAAAGTAGGCTCTCACGTCCAACAGCAGGTGTGTCTGGACCAGCAATTCATGCCATAGCAGTGAGAATGATATGGGAGGCACATAAAGCCTCATCTTTGCCAATTATTGGAATGGGCGGCATTTTTTCTGGAGAAGATGCTGCAGAGTGTATTTTGGCTGGCGCTACTGCTGTTGCGGTGGGCACTGCAAATTTGGTTGACCCACTTGCTGCCCCACGTATTTTAGATGAACTTACCACGTGGGTAGAGTCTCAGGGTGTTTCGGATATTGACGAATTGATAGGAGCAGTTGCATGTTAGACGGCGCTGATAAAGTCATTGTTGCTCTCGACTGCGATCGAGAAAAAGCATTGCATATTGGCAAACTTCTTGCTGGTCAAGCTCAGTGGGTAAAAGTGGGCATGACCCTTTATTACGCCCATGGTCCGTCTATTGTGAGCGAAATGCATGATATGGGCTTTAAGGTGTTTCTCGACCTCAAACTGCATGATATCCCACATCAGATACGAGGCGCTGCCAAAGCTGCCTCAGAGGCAGGCGCAGACATGCTTACCCTTCATGCTTTAGGTGGCAGCGCTATGATCGAAGCGGCACGTGAAGGCGTTGAGGCGGCTGCTATCAATCGTCAGACGAGAACCCAGCTTTTATCAGTAACAGTCCTTACCAGCATGGATTCAGAATCACTGCAACATGTGGGTATTTCTACGCCTCTGACAGAAGAAGTACGTCTGCTTGCTCAGCTTGCACGTGATGCTGGAAGCGACGGCATTGTATGTTCTCCTCATGAGGTTGGGGCACTGCGCAAGGATTTGGGAAGCGACTCGATTCTGGTAACTCCTGGAATTAGACCTACCGGTGCCAATCCTGGTGATCAGAGCCGTATTGCTACACCTGCTCAAGCGCTGGAGGCTGGAGCAAGTCAACTGGTGGTTGGAAGGCCCATTGTTCAGGCAGAGGATCCACTTACTGCATTTCAGGCGGTTGTTTCCGAGGTGAACTAAACGTAGAATTATTCTGTCTGCGCGGATTATGTATCTTCGGGGGATAAAATACGTTTGTTTTGCGTTTCAAATAAACGTGGAATCTGTCGAGGTCTTGCAAAGTCCCTGTTGGATTGGCAGACTATACTTTCATCGACTGGGTTGTAGGTACGGATACCTACCCGAAAAAGAACATATTTGGCTGCCT